>JBGSKP010000144.1:0-8495 GCA_041741175.1 Thiocapsa sp.
CTGGGCCATCTTGAGCAGGTCGTGCGGCGCATCGCCCTGGCGCGGCCAGAGATTGCCTTCCTGTTGCGCCACAACGGCCGCGCCATCTACGACCTGACCGCGGCGGCAGACGATGCCGGGCGCTTCGCGCGCCTGCAAACACTGCTCGGAAGCGCCTTTGTCGAGCAGGCCCTGACAGTGGACGAGGAGGCGGTGGATCTGCGGCTGTGGGGCTGGGTGGTGCGTCCGGCCTTCTCGCGCAGTCAGGCCGATCAGCAGTTCTTTTATGTCAACGGCCGGATGGTACGCGACAAGCTGGTCGGTCATGCGGTCCGGCAGGCATTCAGCGATCTGTTGCATCACGCACGGCACCCGGCGTATCTGCTGTTTCTTGAGCTACCCGCGCGGGTGGTCGATTGCAACGTGCATCCATCCAAGCACGAGGTGCGCTTTCGCGAAGGCCGTCAAGTGCATGATTTCATCTTCCGGGCGCTCCAGCGGCGGCTCTCCGCGGGTGTCCTGGCGGGCAGCGGTGCCAGCCTGCCCGGCATACCTGCGGCGGATGAGCCGGCCTGCGCCGATGACGCAAGCGGGTATGGTGCGGGTCGGGAGATGCCCGATCGGCGGCCCTGTTCTGCCGATCCCGGACACGCCTCGGGGTCAACTATGTACTTGCCGCTGAGTGTGGGCGTGGGCGAGGGCCGCGGCGGCTATGCTGATCGCCTGCATGCAGACCTCGCCTTTCAGCGCCCCCCAACCGTCGGCGCCACGGGCGATGAGGCCACGGGGTTACCCGAAACGGCCGGGGAAACACCACCGCTTGGCTATGCCGTGGCCCAGATCAACGGCGTTTACCTGCTGGCGCAAACCCCGGACGGCCTGATCATCGTCGACATTCATGCCGCCCACGAGCGCATCGGCTACGAGCGCCTGAAGACGAGCTGGCGCTCGGGTGCGGTGATTCGCCAACCTCTGCTGGTGCCCGTCGCCGTCGCGGTCGGCCCGCGTGAGGCCGATCTGATCGATGCGCAGACCGAGACACTGCTCTCGCTGGGTTTGGTCATCGACCGGATCGATGCCGGTACGCTGGTGGTGCGCGAGGTTCCGGCACTGCTGCGGCAGGCCGATCATGAGGGGCTGGTGCGCGATCTGCTTTCCGATCTGGCGGTCCATGGCCGCAGCAGCCGCCTGGACGAAGCGATGAACGCCGTGCTCTCGACCATGGCCTGTCATGGTGCCGTGCGTGCGAATCGTCGCCTGACCCTGGATGAGATGAACGGCCTGCTCAGGGCCATGGAGCGCGCGGAGCGAATCGATCAGTGCAATCATGGCCGCCCGACCTGGATTCGGGTGGGGTACGACGAGTTGGATCGTTGGTTCTCGCGCGGTCGCTGAGGCGCCAGCCAGCCAACCGCCGACCGCCTGTTGTTCTTCCCACCCCTCGGCTCACCCACACCCACCTTGGGCTCACGCGTGTCTGACTTATCCGCACAATCGACGGTCGACGCCCGCTCGACGCCCCTGGACGAGCGCCCGCTGGCTGTGTTGCTCATGGGGCCGACCGCATCGGGCAAGACCGATCTGGCCGTCGCCCTGGTGCAGCGCCTGCCGTGCGAGATCATCAGCGTGGATTCGGCCATGGTCTATCGCGGCATGGATATCGGAACCGCCAAACCGACAGCGGATATCCTGGCGCGCGCCCCGCATCGCCTGATCGATATTCTGGAGCCGAGCAACGCCTACTCGACCGCACACTTTCGCGCAGACGCCCTGTCGGCGATGGCGCAGATCAGCGCGCAGGGTCGCATTCCACTGCTGGTCGGTGGAACCATGCTCTATTTCAGGGCGCTTCAGCAGGGGCTGGCACAACTGCCGAGTGCCGACCCGGCGCTGCGTCAAACCCTATTCGAGGAGGCGAGCGCCATCGGCTGGGTGGCGATGCACCGGCGCCTGGCGCGCATCGACCCGGTATCCGCACAGCGCATCCACCCGAACGATCCACAGCGCATCCAGCGCGCGCTGGAGGTCCACGCCATGACGGGCCAGTCCATGAGCGAGCTGATTCGTCTGGCCGGGACGACGGATACACTGCCCTATCGGGTGGTCAAACTGGTGCGCGCCCCCTCGGATCGGGAGCGGCTGCGCGAGCGGATCGCAGCGCGCTTCAACAGCATGCTCGATGCCGGTCTGGTCGATGAAGTGGCCCGGTTGCGCGCGCGCGGCGACCTCACGGCCGATCTACCGTCGATGCGCTCGGTAGGATACCGGCAGGTCTTCAGCTACCTCGATGACGCGCTGAGCTTTGAGGCGATGCGTGAGCGCGGCATCATTGCTTCCCGACAACTGGCCAAACGTCAGTTCACTTGGCTGCGTTCCGAGTCCGACACGCATTGGATTGACGACGCGCCTGATCCGGTGGATGAGGCCGTACGCCTGATTCGCGCCGCTCTGAGCACAGCGCAAGCGTGAAACTCGGTGCGATGATGCGTTGTCGTAGCAACCGGAACGCGGTAGTCAAACCGCAACCGGCGCGCGGGGCGCCGCCTATGGCCGAGGTGAAATGGCTGTGCCGACATCTGGCGTTGTTCGGCGATCAGTGGCACTCTATTTGCTGCCGTCATCTACCGGGATCGCCGGGGCTTGACGGTATCCTGTTTCCTTGCTTCGAGCGCGTTGTCACCCCGCGCGGAGCCGTTGCGTTCCGCGACGAGCGGGTGTCGGCCGACTCCGGGCAGGATGGTGGCAGTTTGATTTTTAGGCGGGTGTGCCTGTCCCGGCTGCAGTCCCGTCTGTTCAATGCTGGCTTGATCGGCACCGATCAATGCAGGCTTTTTCGCCGGGCAACTCTCGGTGACCACAACAATAAGGAGTCAATCCATGTCGAAAGGCCAAAGCCTGCAAGACCCTTTTCTGAATGCCCTGCGGAAGGAACGCGTCCCCGTGTCGATCTTCTTGGTCAACGGGATCAAATTGCAGGGTCAGATCGAATCGTTCGACCAGTTCGTTGTGTTGCTCAAGAACAACGTCAGCCAGATGATCTATAAGCATGCGATATCGACCGTCGTGCCGGCCCGAAATGTCAAACTTCCGCCGGTCGACGGGGCGCCGCTGGAGCCCGGCAACGCATGATTCGGAGGTGCATCTGATCGACAACTCCCGGAGTCTGTCCTGCCGCGTCGGGGTGCGTGATGTTTGAGCGCCCGACAGCTGGTGAGCGTGCCGTTCTGGTGCATCTGGACATCGGCTCGTCTGCCGAGCCCGATGAGCGCGAAGAATTTCGCCGCCTGGCGGTTGCAGCGGGCGCCGAGGTGGTCGGTGTTCTCGGCGGTTCCCGTTCGGCTCCGGATCCCAAACTCTATATCGGTACCGGCAAGTGCCAGGAGCTGGTGGATCTGGTCACGGCTGCCGGGGCGGAGCTTGCCATCTTCAACCACCCTCTGTCCCCGGGCCAGGAGCGCAACCTGGAGCGTCTGCTCAAGTGCCGGGTGGTCGATCGCTCCGGATTGATCCTGGATATCTTCGCGCAGCGGGCGCGCTCGTTCGAAGGCAAGCTGCAGGTCGAGCTGGCGCAGCTCAAGCACATGTCGACCCGTCTGGTTCGCGGTTGGACGCATCTTGAGCGACAAAAGGGCGGTATCGGGTTGCGTGGTCCGGGTGAGACCCAGCTTGAGACCGACCGGCGTCTGCTGGCCAAGCGCGTCACCCTGCTGGATCGGCGCCTGGATCGGATCCAGGTGCAGCGTGCCCAGGGCCGCAAAGCGCGCGCCAAAGCCGAGTTGCCGGTCATCTCGCTGGTCGGCTACACGAACGCGGGGAAATCAACGCTCTTCAATCGGTTGACCGAAGCCGGTGTCTTTCAGGCCGATCAGCTCTTCGCGACCCTGGATCCGACCTTACGGCGTCTGGGATTGCCCGACGGTGGCAAGGTTCTGCTGGCCGATACTGTCGGTTTCGTCGGTCGGCTGCCGCATGAGCTGGTCGCGGCCTTTCGCTCGACCCTGGAGGAGACGCGCAACGCGGCCCTGCTTCTGCATGTCGTGGAAGCCTCCGCGCCCCATCGGGCTCGCCTGAGCGCAGACGTCGAGCAGGTGCTCGCCGAGATCGGCAGCGATACGATTCCGCGCCTGGAGGTCTACAACAAAATCGACCTGCTCGCCGATGAGCCGCCGCGGATCGAGCGTGACTCCTCGGGCATGCCGAAGCGGATCTGGCTCTCGGCGCAAACAGGCGCAGGGGTCGAGCTGCTGCTTCAGGCGATCGCCGAATGGGTCGGTCGCGACCACATTCGCTGCTCGCTGGCGCTGGAGTCGAGCGAAGGACGGTTGCGTGCGTGGCTGTTCGAGCACGCGCAGGTGCTCGCGGACGCGGCGCGGGCAAGCGGCGGTTGGTCGATGGAAGTGATCATCGGACGGTCCGACTGGGAACGTTTGGCCTCCCGACTTGAGCTGCCCACCAAACATCCTGCCAGCTCGGTGCCTGGCTCATGGCCCGACCCAGCGACCAACGCAGCGTCGGGTGCATGAGGATCCGGCCGGTCAGTCCAGACGCCGTTGAGCCGCAATGGCGCGACGGGCGTTGTGGCGGTCGACCCGGGCATCCCGCCCATCATCAGGCTGCGCCATGGATCCATTGGTTTGCCCTTTGCGTCCGCATTCCAATAGAATCGGGAGCGAGCTGATGGATGCGAGTCGCGTCGTTGCTTGATATCGGCGCGCCTTGGCGGCACTCTGTCTGTGGGGCGGGTCGCGACGCAGGGCGGCCGCCTCGCGTAACCTGTCCGGTTTGCACCGCTCTCGATCCCGAATCGTTAACGAAGCGGGACTACGCCTTCATCCAACACTGAACAGTCGAATTCGACAGACGGAGATGCTATGGCCTGGAACGAGCCAGGTGGCGGTAACAAAGACCCTTGGAGTGGCAAGGGCGGCGCAGATCAGGGGCCACCCGATCTCGACGAAGTCGTGCGGAAGCTCCAGGAGCGGCTCGGCGGCTTGTTCGGAGGCAATAAGCCATCGGGCGGGGGCGGCTCCGGCGGTGGCGGGGGCTTCAATCTGCCGGGGGGCAGCTTCGGCTCGCGCGCCGTCGGGATACTGGCCGGCATCCTCCTGATCGTGTGGCTGGCGACCGGCATTTATATCATCGAGCCGGCCGAGCGCGGTGTCGTGACCCGCTTCGGGCAGTACATCGACACCACCGAGCCTGGCCCGCACTGGCATGTGCCCTGGCCTGTCGAGTCGGTTGTCAAGGTAAACGTCGATGAGATCTCAACCTTCAGTCATTCGGCATCGATGCTGACGCAGGATGAGAACATCGTCGACGTGGAGCTGACGGTACAGTCACGCATCCAGGACGCGGCCGACTACCTGTTCCAGGTTGCGGATCCCGACCAGACTATTCGGGATGCCACCGTGACGGTGGTTCGCGTGACGGTCGGCGGCAGCAAGCTTGACTTTGTCATGACCGAAGGGCGCGGCGCGGTGGCCGTGATGATCAAGGATCGCATTCAGGCGCTGTTGGACCAGTATCGCACCGGGCTGATCGTGACCTCGGTCAACATGCAGCCGGCCAAGCCTCCGGAAGAAGTGAAGGCGGCCTTCGACGATGCCATCAAGGCTCGCGAGGACAAAGAACGCCTGGAGAATCAAGCCGAGGCATACTCCAACGAAGTCCTTCCGCAGGCACGCGGCGAAGCGGCACGCATCATCGCCGACGCACGCGCCTACCGCGATCAGGTCGTGGCTCGATCCGAAGGTGAAACCGCGCGATTCACGGCGATCCTGACCGAGTACCTGATGGCACCCGAGGTGACGCGACAGCGTCTCTATTTGGAAACGATGGAGCAAGTCTTGGGTGATACCAACAAGGTGATCATCGACGTGGAGGATGGCGGCAACAGCCTTCTTTATCTGCCGATCGACCAACTCATGAAGCAGCGGCCCAATGCCGACTCCGCGGCGGTGAGCAAGCCTGCGCCGACTGCACCCGCCATTGCAGCGGACACCACGGAGCGCCCGCAACGGTCGGTCGATCGTGACCGGAGGGTCCGCGAATGAATAAGCTTAAGACCTTCCTGCCGATTGGCCTGGCTGGTTTCGTGATCCTTGTTTATGCCTTTACCTTTGTGGTGCAGGAGTACGAGGTCGCGATCAAACTGCGGCTCGGTCAGATCGTCGGCGACGACTACAAACCAGGGCTGCACTTCAAGGTCCCGGTGCTCAATAACGTCAAGACGTTCGATCGTCGGATACAAACGATGGATGCGCGGCCTGAGCGCTTCCTGACGATCGAGAAAAAGGACGTAATCGTTGATTCCTACACCAAGTGGCGGATTTCGAATGCTGCGCAGTTTTTCCGTTCGACGAGCGGTAATGTGGCGCGGACATCACGTTTGTTATCGGAGCGGGTCAACACCAGCCTGCGTGACGAGTTCGGTAAGCGAACGATCCAGGAGGTCGTCTCGGACGATCGGCTCGCGCTCATGGCACTGCTGACCAAGGAGGTCAACGAGAACGCACAGGATCTCGGGATCGAGGTCGTCGACGTGAGGGTGAAGAAGATCGATTTGCCACCTGAGGTGAGTGAATCGGTCTACTCGCGGATGCGTGCCGAGCGTGACCGGGTTGCCCGGGACTTGCGTGCGCAGGGTGGCGAGGCGGCTGAGCGCATCCGTGCCGATGCGGATCGCCAACGTACCGTCATTGTGGCGGAGGCGTTCCGCGAGTCCGAGGAGACGCGAGGTGAGGGTGATGCGCGCGCCTCGCAGATCTTCGCTGCGGCGTTTAACCAGGATCGAGAGTTCTATTCGTTCTTCCGCAGCCTCAGCGCCTACAGGGCCTCCCTTGGGCAGGATCGGGATGTAATGGTGTTGCAGCCCGACTCGGACTTCTTCCGCTTCTTCGGCGATCCGACCGGTCAGTAGGCCGTCACGGGGCCAGCCCGACCACATACCCGGGGTACGCCGATGCGTACCCCGGGTATTTGCGTTGAATGGATCCGCCCATCCGCAAGGGTCGATGGGGCCCTCGTCGCACCGGTGCGTCTCAAGCCACTGGTTCTGCAAGCTCGGCAACATCTTGTCCGAACGCGGCCCCCGGGGTCGAGCGAGTCGAGCGACAAGGGTTGGACAAACGCATCAACCTCTGGAAAGATGCCGAGCTTTGGCCGGCGGTCGCTTTGGCGCGCGCCTGAATCGCCTTGCGAGGCGCCGGGGTAGCCTGTTCGTGCATGATGTGTTGGTTGCTGTTGCGCTCGTGCTGGTCATCGAAGGCATCTGGCCGTTTCTGAATCCGGACGGGTTCCGCCGCGTTCTGCTGCGCATGGCGACCGAGGACAAGGGTGCGCTGCGCCTGGCGGGCCTCGTCAGCATGGTTTGCGGTGTCGGTCTGCTGTATCTCGTCAATTGAGCCTCGGCGGATTGGGTCGGGCCACTTGATCTTATCCATCACGGCTGATGCGCCGCTGAATCGGGGCTGATGAACCTATGAACGAGGAACGCTGGCTGTTGCCGGCCGGTATCGACGAGGTCTTACCGCCGCAGGCGCGAGTCATCGAGACCTTGCGCCGCGAGTTGCTCGATCTCTACGCGAGTTGGGGTTACGAACTCGTTATCCCGCCCTTCATCGATTATCTGGAGTCGCTCTTGACCGGCACCGGTCAGGATCTCGATCTGCAGACCTTCAAGCTCACCGATCAGCTCAGCGGACGCCTGCTCGGGGTGCGCGCGGATATGACCCCGCAGGTTGCCCGGATCGATGCTCACCATCTCAGGCGCGACACGCCGACCCGGCTCTGTTATCTGGGTACCGTGCTACATACCCGCAGCGACGGGTTCGCCGGGACGCGCAGCCCGCTTCAGATCGGAGCGGAGATCTACGGACACTCCGGTATCGAGAGCGACGCCGAGATCCTTCGGCTCATCATGCTGACGCTGCGAACCGCCGGAATCGGCGAGACCTACCTGGATCTCGGGCACGTCGGTATCTATCGCGGCCTGGCCCGACAGGCCGGCCTGTCGCCGGCCCGGGAGCACGCGTTGTTTGATGCACTGCAACGCAAGGCGGTCCCCGAGATCGAGTCGCTGATCGCCACAAGCGGTCTCGCTGGTGCGCCGGCGCGGATGCTGGCGGCCCTGGCCGAGCTCAACGGAAGCGATGCGCTGGAGCGTGCCGAGTACCTCCTGCGCGATGCCGACCGTCCGGTGCGCGAGGCCGTCGATGACCTTAAGCGGCTTGCCGACGAACTCGGCCGATGGCTGCCGGATGTGTCGATCCATTACGATCTGGCGGAGCTGCGTGGTTATCGGTATAAGACAGGGGCTGTCTTTGCGGCCTTTGTTCCCGGCTCGGGCCTGGAGATCGCGCGCGGCGGTCGCTACGACGATATCGGTCGGGTCTTCGGCCGGGCACGCCCGGCGGTGGGTTTCAGTACCGACTTGAAGCAACTGCTGCGCCACGGGCGTAGGCCGGACGAGGTGGCCGCGGCAATCTATGCGCCCTGGTCGGCCGCGCCGGCATTGC
>JBGSKP010000145.1:0-4212 GCA_041741175.1 Thiocapsa sp.
TGCTGGACCAGGCGACTGCGCCGTCGCAGCAGATCGCGCACGGCGCGCTGTTCCTTGGGGTAGATATAGCCCTCCGGCAACAGCCCAAGACGCAGCAGCTTGGCCAGCCAGGCGGCGTCGGAATCGTCGTCGCTGTACTTCAGCCCGCTGTACTGCACGATCGCCGCGGTGTTGGCCAAGTGCACCCGATACCCCGCGTCCATCAACGCATCCACCAGCCAGTACCAGTTGTACGTCGATTCCACCACCAATCCCGTGATCGCTTCGCCATACGGCGCCAAGGATTCCAGGATGAGCGCCGCGTCGTTCGCCAACCGCTTGCGATACACCACGCGGTCTTCTTCGTCCAAAAGGGCCACGACGCTATTGTTGGAATGCAGATCGATTCCGCCGTAGAGTTTCATCGTCGACTCCTCCCGCCGGGTCTCCAGCTCAGGTGTTCTTCTTCTACCTTAACTGTAGGCCCACGGGCGGGGTCGGCTAGATGCTTATCAGAGCCTGAGGTATCCCCACGAATTCATCCCTGACCACGGCACGGCAGCGCCGCATCTGGTGCTGGGTGGCCGGGTCAAGGGCGGGCTGTACGGCGATCCGCCGGATCTGACCGCGCTGGATGGCGGGGATCTACGCTATACGACGGATTTTCGGCGTCTCTATTCAACCGTCGCCGTGAACTGGTGGGGAAGGGCAAACCCGGAATGGCAGGAGCGGTTTCCGGTAATGGGTTGGGTTTGAGGGAGGCGCGCCTTGGTGGAGGTGCAACGGGGGGTCATGAACGAGCGAGCTTAGGGTCTCGATAAATGACTATATTTGCCCGAGGGTGTGGCGGTAAGCCCTTCGAATCAATCGAAAAAAAACTTTAGGACCTGGCCGAGCACTTCGCGGGCCTCGACCAAAAGTCGGTCATTCGGATTGATCGTCTTCTGCCAGCCACCGTCCAAGCCGTTCGCGGATTTGGATCAGGCGGGCCACCTCAATGCGACCGATGGAGCCGGTGAGCAGCGCGCCATCTAGCACCGCCAGGCGGGACAAGCGCAATACGCTCGAGACTTTCAAGCCAGAGACTGCAAAATCGGGCTCCGAGGGCAGAATCATCTCATCCAGGTCGGGTTCGGCCTGATGCAGCCGGGAAGACACCATGCAAACCAGCCAATCCTCAAAGCGCCGCGATGTGCGGCGAAGCAACAGTACCGGGCGCAGCTTGGTCCCACTCAGATCAGTATGAGGGAAGGGCGTCAGGGCAATCTGGCCGGCCTTCTTCATCGCCAACGTTCCTTTAGGTCGGACTCGCCATAGAGCGGGGGCTCATCCTCCAGACCCCGCATGGCCTGCGCCATCGAGAATTCGGAGAAGTCAGTTTCCGACCATTCGTACGCCTGGTCCACTGGCCTCCGAGAAAAGCGCTCCGCGAGATAGTCCACGAAGTCGAACACTTCAGCCTGTTTCTCTTCTGGCAGGACTTGCAACTTTGCGATGAGGATCGTGTAATTCATGGACTGTTCCAAAAAAGGATTGTGACGGTCAGGCGCCGCAGCGCGAAGCGTCCTTTCCGGGTCTTGCCGCAGATGTGCGTGAAGCCGAGGAAGTCGAACGTCTCCGGCTTTCACAATCCCTTGCGCTCGCGATTCGAAGCAGCGAAACGGCCGAACTCGATTCTAGGAGCACAATGACCGCACCCCGCACCTCTACCAATTTCTCAATTCGCACAGTGGTCGCAGTGGACACGAACAAGCTCTCGTGGGCCGTAAACAATTTGCCAGGCCGCACATCACTGGTGCGCTGTAGACCACCGTTAGCGAAATCCGCAGCGCCGATTTCTACTGCCATTGGGTCAGCATAGGGGTTGCTCGTGATCTGGCAGGCAATCCAATCACTCCGCCCCACATCGGCCAGAAGCAGTGCTGGACGAAGCTTGCTGTTGCTCAGATCAGAGAACGGAAAGCGGAGTATCGTTACTTGTCCGGCTGCAAATACGCCCACGCCTCGTCCTCCTCGGGTTTGAGCCAATCTTCCGCAAGGGCCGCCTCCGCGAGTAAAGCCGTTTCATCCGTCGATGGCTGCAACAACGTCAACAATGCCCGACCGGCTGGTAGGCGAGGCAGTGGCTCGACCGGATGAATTTGGCCATCACGGTCAATCTCAACTTCAATCGTCTGCAGCATCGTCGCGCCCTTCGATTTACGCCTTCCACGGCAGATCCTTCAGGATTTCTGATTCAAGAGCTTCCATCGCCTCAAACGCTTCCGCCTCGCTCGCAAAGGGTTCCGGTGAAACGATGCAGCGCAGCGCTTCTGCAACCAAGAGATGAACAGGAATGCCGCGTGCACGAGCTGTCGCTTGCACTTGCCGCGACAAGTCATCAGGGATTGTGGTCCGTAGCGTTGCCATCTTTCCACCGCTTGAGGAGTTGAGGTCAGATCTCATATTGCACATTCCCCGAAGGTTGTCTATCCATAACGAAGGGATTCGGGGGAACCGGGTAGAGTAGAGAGCAGGCGTCCCGCGACGTTAGGTTTGGCCTATCTGTTGCCGCCCCTTTCGTGTGGCGGTGCCTCACTAGCCGGCCCATGGTCACGGTAGCCAGCCCTCCCTCATCAAACCGTGCATACGGTTCTCCCGTACACGGCTTTCCGATGTGCTTCACGCCGAGGCATGCGCCGATGTCCAGCCTGCGGTGGTGGGGACCTTGAACAGTCCAACATGGTCGTACAGATGCGCATTGGGAAACCGCGCATAGCCTTGCGCCCGGCTCCGGAGTTTGTGGCGGCGACGCAATTGCGTGCGCACCCGCTCCTCGGCATGCGTCTTGACCCGACCGAGAACCTTCGAGCAGTTGCGATAGTGGAAGTAGCCTGACCAGCCCCGGAGGGCTTGATTGACGTCACCGATCATGTCCGTGAGCGCCACCGGGGTGCGGCGGCGCGCGGTCAGTTCCGTGACCCGGTCCTTGATGCGTTGCTCGGCCCGTTTCGATGGCTCCACGTGCGGGTAACCCTTGCCGCTGCGGCGACTCGTTCGCCAGGCAATCCGAAACCCCAGAAAATCGAACCCGTCCGCGCGCGCATCGACCACACGGGTCTTCTGCACGTTGAGCGTGAGGTCGAGCCTCTCGAGGACCGTCGCGAGGACGGCCATGGGCTTCTCGGTGCCGCGGCGACACAGAATCACCACATCGTCGGCGTAGCGCACCAAGCGTGCACCGAGCCGACGTTCCATGTCGTGCCGTACCCAGATCCGGTCCAGGAGATGCAGATAGAGGTTGGCCAGAAGGGGCGAAGCGACCCCGCCCTGTGGCGTTCCCCGTCGATTCCCTCTCCCGCCCGTCGGGCGGTGTTGACCATGCTGATCCTCTTCGATGACCGGTGCCTTCAGCCACTGCCGAACGAGTCCCAGGACAGGGCCGTCGACAATGCGTTCAGCGATCACAGCCATGAGCTTGGCATGCGGGATCGTGTCGAAATAGCTCGACAGGTCTGCATCGATGATCTGGGTTTGCCCCCGAAAGAGGGCATCGGCAATCGCATCGAGCGCATCATGGGCCGAGCGTTGCGGACGGAATCCGTACGAACAGTCGCAGAAGTCCGCCTCGAAGATCGGCTCCACCACCAGCTTGAACGCCATCTGCACGATCCGATCCCGGACCGTGGGAATCCCTAACGGGCGCTCGCTGCCATCCGGCTTGGGTATCCAAACCCGACGCACGCCATCCGCGCGATACGTCTTCTGTTCCAGTTCCTCGCGCAGTGTCGCCAAGTAGGCGTCTTTTCCGATTCCTGCCTCGATGGCCTTGAACGTGACACCGTCGATTCCCGGTGCCCCGCGATTGGCACGAACACGCTCATAGGCATGACTCAGAATGTCCGCCCGAGAGAGCTTGTCGTACAAGGCATAGAAGCGGAACGCCGGCTCTTGCTTGGCCTTGGCGTAGAGCTTCCGCTGCAGCGTCCTGATCGATTCGGGAGTTGTTAGCGACATGGCCGCAATCTCCTGATCCTCCGCGCTTTGGTTGCGTGCACAAAGTAGGGCTCCTTTCCTCGGGCCGGGTTCTGTTGTCCCTGACCCTCCAACGGTACTATGAGCCCCTCCGACTCCCGTCACGGCCCGCGTCGACTTCGGACTCGCCTTATACGACGCGGTAGGCGGTTCCGGGCCGCCACCGTCACGGGTCTCCCGCACTGGGACCGATCAACTTCCACCACATGCCACCCCTGC
>JBGSKP010000146.1:0-1674 GCA_041741175.1 Thiocapsa sp.
GCACAAGCTGCGGCTGGTCGCCGCGCTCCAGGCCGAGGGCGAGTTCGTGGCCATGACCGGCGACGGCGTGAACGACGCGCCTGCGCTCAAGGCCGCCGAGATCGGCGTTACCATGGGCCATCGCGGGACCGACGCGGCCAAAGAGGCATCCGACCTGGTGCTGACGGACGACAACTTCGCCAGCATCGCCCAAGCCGTTCGCGAGGGCCGGCGTGTCTTCGACAACATCAAAAAATCGCTGGTCTTCATCCTGCCGACCAACGGGGCGCAGGCCGGCGTCATCCTGGTCGCGGTGCTTGCCGGCGTGGCCTTGCCGATTACCGCCAGCCAGATCCTCTGGGTCAACATGGTCACCGCCGTCACGCTCGCCTTGGCGCTCGCCGTCGAGCCGGCGGAGGAGGGCGTGATGCGCCGTCCGCCGCGACGACCGAAAGAGCCGCTGATCACCCGGGTGATGCTCGTGCGCATCATCTTCGTCAGTCTGTTGATGATCGCCCTGACCTTCGGGGTCTACGAGTGGGAGTTGATGCGTGGCCAGAGTCTGGAGGTTGCCCGCACTGCGGCGGTGAACATGCTGGTCTTCGGCGAGCTGGTCTATCTGTTCAACGTGCGCCGATTTACCGCACCGACGATGGCGCGCCACACCCTGTACGGGAATCCGGTCGCCTTCTGGGCCAGTCTCGTCCTGATCGGGCTGCAGCTCCTCTTCACCTATGCCCCGCCCATGCAGGCCATCTTCCACACCGACGGCTTGGATCTCGCCGCCTGGGGGCTGATCCTGGGGCTTTCGGTCTTCGCCTTCTTTGCGGTGGTGATCGAGAAGGGCATCCTGCGGCGTCTCGGCATCGAACGCATGTGACCTGTCGGTTGTGCCGAGCGAGAGCAAGGCACAGCCAATAGAGTTCTTTTCGTGTACGCTTGCCTTCAACCGACGCATTAGAATCCGCAGAGACCATTCTGATAGGCTCAACCGGAGCAGGCCGATGAACCCCTTGCTGCATATCGACCCGGACGACCCCTATCCCGAGAGCGACGGACAGCCGATGGCGGACAACACCGAGCAGTACGAGTGGATCGTCAAGATCAAGGAAAACCTGGAGATCCTCTTTGCCGACCGCCCGGATGTCTTCATCGCCGGCGATCTGCTCTGGTATCCGGTGCCGGATCGGCGCGAGACCGGGCCGATCGCCCCGGACGTGCTGGTTGCGTTCGGTCGCCCGAAGGGACGGCGCGGCTCTTACCGTCAGTAGGAGGAGGGCGGGATCGCGCCGCAGGTGGTTTTCGAGGTGCTCTCGCCATCCAACAGCGCCAAGGAGATGGCTCAGAAGCTGCGCTTCTACGAAGAGTATGGTGTCGAAGAGTATTACCTCTACGACCCCGACCGAAACCGCCTTGAGATCTGGATGCGGCGTCGAACCGACGATGGCGAGTCCCGCCTGGCCGCCCAATCGCATGTTCGGGGTTGGACCAGTCCACGCCTGGGTGTCCGCTTTGCGGTGACGCCCGAGACGCTGGAGTTGTTCGACCCTTCCGGTCGCCCCTTTCAGACCTCCGTGGAGCTTGCACGCCGGGCCGATGCGGCGCAGGTGCGTGCCATCCAGGAGACCGCGCGTGCGGAGCAGGAAGCCGAACGCGCTCGACAGGCGGACGCGCGAGCGGAGATGGCGCGGGCGC
>JBGSKP010000147.1:0-2505 GCA_041741175.1 Thiocapsa sp.
CGCAGACATCGCCGCCGCGGGCGAACCGATCAGGGTTCCGTGGATCCGCAGGGTGCCGGAGTCTTCCGTCTCGTCCAGCCTGACGACGACCCGCAGGGGCGAACCGCCGGCACCGACGATGCTGTCCACGAGATCCTGACCGAGTGTCAGCTTGAGCCCTTCGGACGTGGTCTCGGCAGTAAACAGTGGATGCCAATGCCCGGTAACCTGCCACTGGCCCTGCGTTCCGAGATAGCGCCCGTCGTTGCGTTGCAGCGCGAGTGTTACGCGCTCCGGAGGCGGTCGCGCACCGGCAATCAGCAGCCGGGCGAGGCCAGGGCCGGCAGGATAAAGATCGATCTTCAACGCCATTCCGACTCCCCTGTCATCCCATCAACCCGGATTCTTACACTGAAGCCGGGAGGCGCGGAAGCGCACAGGGCCCAAAAGAGTCCATCAGGTAAAAAGCGTAAGCACGCCCGTATAGCCATAGAGACGATCCTGCGAGATCTCGCCGTTGGCATAAAAGCCGACGATCGGCACATCTCCGAGTGTGGATTGTATCTGCTTGAGCTCGGCCGAATCGGGTCCAAAGAGGTTGGCGCCGCGCCCCAGACAGGAGACGTAGATACCGCCCCGCGGCGGACCTGACAGGCGGGCCTTCAGACTCAGCAGCATCCGATCCAGGTCGTCCCGGGCGGTGTCGGCGTCGCGCCGGCAGAACATCAGCTCGCGCCCGGACTCCACCAGATCGCCAATCGCCACCAGACCATGATTCGGATCGATGCCGACCAGGTTGCGGACCAGATAGTCGCCGGTATCCGAACCCTGAATGGGCAGACCGGCGAAAATGATCCCCCCGAGACGCGACAGGTCGCTGGCAAGATCCTCGCCGATGTCGCGTTTGAGAACCTCCAGTGCGGGCTCGCCGTCCAGCTTCATCAGAATGTTACGCTGGGCCTCGGAAACCCTGTGATGCGGCCCGATGGGCGAGCAGCCCTGACTGAGCCGGGTCAGAAGTCCGATTCGGTCGGAAAACAGCACCCCGGAAAGACCGCCGCGGGTCACCCCGTCGGCGATGGTGACGGCTTCGGCTCGGGAGCTTGCGAGTCCGCCAACCAGGAAGCCCGCGGTCGTGCGTCGCGCCAGCTCTTCGATCACGTGCTCGGTCAGGCCGTTTGACGGATCGCCGTGGACCAGCGCCAGATAGGGGGGATTCTCCCGCATCCAGTCCTCGTGCCGGGTGTCGAAGTCATCGAGATCCTGCACCAGGCTCGTAAAAACCCGAAAATCGTTTGCCGGAAACTCGCCGAGCATGACGGCGATCGCCGGCTCTTCGTAGTACTCGACCCCGGTCGCGCAGATACCGATGCCGAGGCTGCCGACCCACCGGTCGACGCCGGTCGCCTCGCGGAAAACGTCCAGGATCTGATCGAGTTCGTCGCCGAGTGCATCGGTGACGTAAAGAAATCCCAGTGTAGCCGTGGCGGGCACGGCGCCGATCTGCGTCAGGCAGCGGTCGGCGGCCAGTCGCCAATCGGGATCCGCGGCATGTCCGAAGCGGAATGGAGTCATGGTTCGATGGTCTCCGGAAGCATATTGTTATCGCTACCGCCCGCAAAGTGCGGCACGCCGATGGCCTGTTGACGATATGACTTCGGTATCAAAGTCCAGTATTTTTCCGACCTTTGTAGAGCCGCGGTTTAACATTAATGTCTTTAGTATCCTAAACCGCGCCAGCTCCGACAGTGATCGGAGCTGGCGCGGCCAAGCCAATCCAACAAAAGACGCATATCGCACCGGGTGCGGTTTAGGCTCAGACCTCTGCAAGATCGCCTTTCTCCTGAAGCCACACGCGTCGATCCGACGCGCGCTTCTTTGCCAGCAGCATGTCGAGGAGATTGTTGCTGTCGTCTTCGGCTTCAATCGTGAGCTGAACCAGGCGCCGGGTGTCCGGATGGATGGTCGTCTCGCGCAGCTGGCCTGGGTTCATCTCGCCCAAGCCTTTGAAGCGCTGGACATTGACCTTGCCCTTGATCTTCTCGGCCTCGATGCGGTCCAGGATGCCGCGTTTCTCGCTGTCGTCCAAGGCGTAGAAGACCTGCTTGCCGACGTCGATCCGATAGAGCGGCGGCATGGCGACGAAGACGTGCCCCTCGGCGACCAAACGTCTGAAGTGACGCAGAAAGAGCGCACAGAGCAAGGTCGCGATATGGGCGCCGTCGGAATCGGCATCGGCGAGGATGCAGACCTTGCCGAAGCGCAGCCGGGCCAGATCGTCGCTGCCCGGATCCACGCCGATGGCCACCGCGATGTCGTGCACCTCCTGCGAGCCCAGGACCTCGGCGGGATCGACCTCCCAGGTGTTGAGGATCTTGCCGCGCAGCGGAAGGATGGCCTGGAACTCGCGATCGCGCGCCTGCTTGGCCGAGCCGCCGGCCGAGTCGCCCTCCACCAGAAAGAGTTCGCCGCGCTCCGGATCGGTCGTGGTGCAGTCGGCGAGCTTGCCCGGCAAGGCCGGCCCTT
>JBGSKP010000148.1:0-3731 GCA_041741175.1 Thiocapsa sp.
GACGTAAGGGAACAATGATAGAGGCTGCCAGACTGAGGTGAGGGCGGGGCGTGAGCGAGGAGTGCGACCGGAAACCGTGTCCGGGCCCTGGCATTCCCTGTCCCTGGTATCCCGCGGCCACGGCCGGATCGAGACGCGCCGCTACCGCACCCTCGGCGAGCTGTCCGGCGTGCCGCGCAGCGCGTTGTGGAAAGGCATGAACATGATCGGCATGGTCGAGTCCACGCGCGAGATCGCCGGGAAGATCTCGCGCGAAACACGCTTCTTCATCGGCAGTATCGGCACCGGCGTGGTCGACTTCGGGCGAGCTGCACGCGGTCATTGGGGCGTGGAAAACGATCTGCATTGGAGCCTCGATGTGGCCATGCGCGAAGACGACTGCCGCGTGCGCGAGACGCAGGCCCGCGAGAACCTCGCGGTGTTGCGCCACATCGCCATGTCGCGGCTGAAGAACGACAGCGCCAAACTCGGCATCAAGAACAAACGTCTCAAGGCGGGCTGGGACGAGCAGTACTTGGAGAACCTCCTCTTTGATGCGCCGCCGAGCGTGGGGCAAAACGCTCCATCAGGTTCTCCAAATATTAGCTGCGGTTGATGCGATTGCCCTGGCCGAACAGGGCAGACTGGGCTGAGTCCGGAACGGCCCTGCGGACGAGTGAAAGAAGAATTACGTAACATCAAAAAAACCTCCTGGCTACGGCCAGGAGGTTTTGGTGCGATCCGATCGCGCTCGACTACCTGAACGCCGGCAGGGCACCCTGCTCGGTTCCGATATAACCGATCGCCGCCTTCTTCCGGTCATTCCATTTGGCGTCGATGGCGTCGATCACCTCGGCCTCGTCCGGCCCGGTATAGGCATCGCCATCACCGGGGTGCTGGAAATTGCTCATGATATAGGCGTGACCGGAGTAGTTCGGCGCAACCATCAGGCCAGTCGCCTCGGCATACATGGGCGTCGAGAGGATGCGCGAAAGCTTCTTGGTCCTGATGTTGTAGGCCCAAACATAATTGTTGTTGCGGTAGCCGGTGTCCTCCCCGATGAACAGGGTCTGGATCTCATCGGAGTACACAATGTTGTCGGGTCCACAAATCTGCGTCTGATTGCATAGGTTACCCTCGGTATCCGCGGTAGCAAGGGCTCCGCCCATCAACTTGGGAATGGATTTCAAGGAGGTGCCGACAAAACGACTATTGATGCGCTGACCAGCCGCGTCGCGCTGGTCCGGAGCCGTGGTCATCTCCAGCACTGCACCGCCCATGTTGACGGCAACCCCCTGGATGTCTCCGACTGTATCGGTCATGCCTTTTTCGACACGCGAGATGGTGATGTAGAACTTCTTGTCGCTTTTATTGTAGGCGATGTACTCCATCTTATTAAATTCGGTCGTAGCGCCCAGGAATGCGGCATAGCGGCGTGTTTCCAGGAAAGCCGCTGCACGCGCTTGGCCGGGCTTCAAGCGAAGCCACTCGGTACCCATGTAAGTGGTGACCTTGGTGTAACCGGCGTCGCCCGGATCGGTCAGGCTCACATCGAAAATGTCGCTGAATTTGATACCGCCGTCCACCAGGTCTTTGATCTGTTTGTCCCTGGCGTGGCCCAGCTCGATCCACTCCAGGTCATAACTGCCGGCAAATTTCGTGCTGGTCTGCGTCACCTTTGCGGCATAAAGTGTTCCGGCTGCAAGGTTTCTGGCCGTATCCGCAACATACATGTAGAGACCCGTGAACTTGCCGTCGTCGCCGCCGATCGAGGTGCGATCATCTTCGGCGAGGATCTGCATTTCACGTGCATAGCGGCCGTTTGAGTAATGCTTGACGACCTTCGCCGTACCGCTGCTCGTGACCTTGACCTCGGGCAGGGTACCGTAGTGATACGGGTTGGCCGCGGCTGCGTCACCGAAGTAGTAGGCGCTGAAGCTATTGATGTCGGTATTGTCGTCCGAATCGCTTGCCCTGGGCAGACCTTCGCGCACCTTCGCATCCGGCTCGTATTCCTCTGAGCTCAAGTGGGTATTCCATCCGGTTAGCGTCGAGCCACAGTGGATCCAGCCGCCGTCGACTCCGTTGAAATCGATCGGTGAGTAGTCGATGACGCCAAGGGCGCCGGTTTGTTTATTCTGATCCAGTTTCGCCAGACTCATCGCGGGCGGCAATTTGCTCCAGAAGCTGCCAGTGCTCGCACCGTCATTCGGAGGCAACTCTTTGTACTCGAACTGAGTCACCATCGCCAGCGCATTGTTGTTGCGTCGATCGGATGCGCGCATTCCGGGAATCGACATCAGGGATGTGCCATCCGCAGCATCGGAGGCCATCTGACCATCACGATCCTCAAGTGGCACACCGTTCACGTCATACAGGCCGCCCACGATTCGGCCATTGACGTCGTCGGTGGTGGCCATCAGCTGATGATATTTGAGGTCGTAGATTTTCGACTTACCGTTCCTGTAGAAAACTTTCATTTTCGCGTCGGTATAGATATCGGTTTTTTCATCGACGCTTGAGGGGGCGTCCATACCGATGAACTCGACCCGCTGGATGGTCGACGCTGCACCCACGGTCGCGGGAAGAGTACCCACGCCGAGTATGGACAGGACGGCGAGACTGGTGGCTTTAAGCTTCATGGCTGATTCCTTAAGGGGCTGGAGATAACGCCGCGAGTATCGCAGTCATCAATGACAGGAAGATGTCTGCTCGCGATCATCTGCTCAGTCATGCGGTCGATCCGGCGCCTCGGAGCGGACCGAAAACGTCCGTGACGCGTCCTTCGGGCGATTGGCAATGCCGATACACATCGGGGGATCTCAGCCCGTCCATCCAAAACGAGACATGTATCGCGAACGCACTCGCCCGACCAGCCTGTCCTCTGATCAAAGGGACATCGTCCGCAGGGGGCCTGCACCCATGACACCTCGGCTGCGGCACGACAATCCGGGCGGAGCAACCTTTTATGGCCGATGCCCATCATCGGCCGCGCGCTTCGAGATCAGAGATCCAGACGCATCTCGCCCCCAACGGTCTCGCCTTTTGCCGCAGCAGCCTTTGACTCCGCGAGTCGCGTCTCGCGCCAGAGCATTGGTTTCGAAAGCCCCTCCCAGC
This sequence comes from Thiocapsa sp., assembly GCA_041741175.1. Lineage (GTDB taxonomy): Bacteria > Pseudomonadota > Gammaproteobacteria > Chromatiales > Chromatiaceae > Thiocapsa. Next base: position 3,097 of record JBGSKP010000148.1, read on the forward strand.
CCCAGCGCAGCCAGTCGAGCAGACGCATCGCCAGCCAGAGTGCCCAGGCGAGCATGAGTGCGCGGTAAACCCACATCGGAACCGAGAGGACCCAGACGTGGGGCAGCGTAGGCCCCCCGCGGTCCTGATACCAGTTGAGTCGGGTGGCAGTGGACTCATTGCCCAGGATCTGCATCGCCGGTGCGCCCAGAAGCCCCTGTTGAACGGCGCCGACGAGACCGCCGAGGGCCAGCAGCGTCAGCATGATCAGCCCCATCTGGGTAAGGTTGAAACGCCAGGGCTCGACGTCCTGCGGGTTCAACCGGTGCCGCAGACCGAGCGCAAACAACCAGCCGATGACCAACAGCACCACCCAGACCTGCGCCAGGATCAGACCGATGCCCAGCAGGAGCCAGTCGTGGAAGCGCAGCGGCGTCAGGTGACTCCGACCCAGGCCCGCGGCCAACCCGATCAGGACCAGCAGCACGCCCCAAAAGAGCACGGCTGGTCCGACCCCTGGCCCCCACGTCCAGAGCACCCAGCGATCGGCCGGCAGACTCAGCATCGTGTTCAGATTCACCGCTGGACTGCGCAGATCCGCAAGCGCCGGCGCGTAGCCGAGACCCAGTGTCTGCGGTTCGCGCCAGGTCACCTCG
>JBGSKP010000149.1:0-4506 GCA_041741175.1 Thiocapsa sp.
AGCGCGGCGCCGCCCCAGGCGATCAGGGGTCGCCAGCGCAGCGGTGGGCCGGCGAGCCGATGTAACACGAAGAGCCAGAGCGCGATCAGCGGTGTGGTGACATGGATCCAATAGGACCAGGCACGCACGCCGGGATGATTAATCTCGAAGAACCCGAAGCGGGTCAACAGGATGCCGGAGAGGAGCAACAGCAACAGGGTGATATAGAGCGCGAGCCCGACACGCACGGCCCATCGATTCGGTCGTCGCCAGGCGCGTTGCCAATGCAGAAGACCGAAAAGAACAAGTGGAACCGCAAGGATCAGACCCAACGCCAAATGCAGGAGAAACATCAGCAGATAGATCTGGTTTTCCAGGATCTCGCCGGATGCCCACTCGCCCGCGGTCACGGCGACGAGATAGAGCGAGTTGATCGCGAGCAGGCCGAATAGGATCGCGATCAGTCCGAGGAGCCGCCTGAGCGCTGGACTCACGACAGCTGGAGGACGAGGACCGAAACCGACGGATGGATGTCGTTCTGATTGAGGAGACATGCTCGGTGCAACAGGCCCATGGCTGCCTTGAAGACGATTCTAAACCGCGTCCAGAGCGAGAATCGATGTTTCAGTGATCATTCCCGCCGTGCCACGCACGGACCCCGGCGCTGGACGCGGTTTAACGTTTTGTATTTTTTAACTGCTTAAACCGCGTCGACTCCGACGGCCGCGGATGCTGCCGTGGTTGATCCAATCCAAAAGCATCGCATACCGCACCGGACGCGGTTTAGCTTAGACTGTCCCTTATACGATGCGGGTGACGCTTTCCTGTCGGCGCCCGGATCAGGTGAGTGCCCCGGCGCATTCCCGCCGAAGGAGAGGTTCACTCAGGGTTCAATCATTCACCCAAGGATCGACGACCTATGACCATTTTGTCGAGCAAAAACGCAGGCATGCTGATCGTGATGCCAACCGGCCGGCTGGGCACCCATGCCTCCACCGAAGCCGACAAACTGATCACGACGGCGATCGGCGCAGGCGACACGCGCATCCTGGTGGATTTCAGCAAGACCGATTACATCTCCAGCGCGGGTTTGCGCGTGCTCCTGAAGGCCACCAAGCATCTGAAGCAGGTCGGTGGCGCCTTTGGTTTGTGTAACGCCAACGAGCAGATCCGCGAGGTGCTCGAGATCAGCGGGTTCGCGACCATCATGCACTGCTTCGCCACACTCGAGGACGCCCAACACGTAATGGCCGCATGACCCCCAATCGAGCGTGACCGACGCGCATCGCATGTACCGCGCAACATCGAGCCCGACCGATATGATCAACGACCTCACGATTACCCAGCTCGTCGAGAACGCGGCCGGCGCGCCCGGCTTGCTCGCCGAACATGGCGCGGCCTTCTTCATCGAGGCCGACGGGCGCTACCTGCTCCTGGACACCGGTCAGGGCATGGTGCTCCGACACAATGCCGAGCGGCTTGGCCTGCCCATCGACCGGGTGGAGATGATTGTTCTCAGCCACGGCCACTATGATCATACCGGCGGGCTGTCCGCCGCACTGGAGCTCACCGGTCACGCCGACCTGTATCTTCACCCCGACGCCTTGAGCGCGAAATACAATCGGGACGGGCGATTCATCGGGGCGCCCCGCGCCGACCTGACGGATCTGGAGTCCCGCGTGCGCCGTCTGCTGATCAGCCGCACGCCGACGACCCTGGCGCCTGGCATTCTGCTCACCGGCGAGATCCCCCGTGTCCATCCGCTCGAAGACACCGGCGGTCCCTTCTACAGCGATGCCCGGAGCACTGTCCTGGATTGCATCCCGGACGATCAGGCTCTGGCCATCGACACGCCCGGCGGGCTGGTCGTCGTGCTCGGCTGCGGTCATGCGGGTGTCGTCAATACGCTGGAGTATGTCCAGACGCTGACGCATGGACGAGCCATCCGGGCCGTGCTCGGCGGCATGCACCTGCTGCGCGCAAACGCGGCGCGTCTGCAGTTCACGCTCGACGCCTTCCAGAGACTGGGTATCGCGTATCTCGCGCCGAACCATTGCACCGGATTGGCCGCAATCTGCGCTGTGCGGGGGCGTTTCCCGGCGCAGTTTCACGAATCCCCGGTCGGCACCCAACACAGGCTTCATTGACCTAAACCGCGCCAGCTCCAACAATCGTCGAGTCTGCCGGGGCCAATCCCATCCAAAAACACCCCATACCGCGCTCGGCGCGGTTTAGCCCGCGGCTTTGCTCGGCGGCTCGGGATCAGGCCGCGCGGGAGCCTCCTGATCCGCGGACGGTCGTGCGAGATCCTCACTGAGACTGGCCAGCACCTCATCGGTATCCGGCAGGACATCCGCAAACTCGACCCCGTACATCTCCCAGATGGAGACGAACAGGGACGCAATGAGCGGACCGATGAAGATACCGCTGAATCCGAACATGACGATCCCGCCAAGCGTACTGAGAAAGATCAGGAGCTCGTGCATCTGGGTATCGCGCCCGACCAGCATCGGCCTCAGGATATTGTCCAGACTGCCGACGACCACACCGCAGAACAGGGCGAGCCCGAACGCCGTGGCGGCCTGCCCCTGCACGGCCAGAACGATGCAGGCAGGAATCCACACCAGCGCCGAGCCCACCGCGGGGATGATGGACAGCACGACCATCAGTGTGCCCCAAAAGACCCAGTTATCGATCCCGGCAACGGCAAAGGCCACACCCGCCAGACCGCCCTGGAGCAGACCGATCACCAGCGTGCCTTTGAGGGTCGCGCGGGTCACCGAGGTGAATTTCTTCAGCATGATCCGCTCATCGGCGGCCTTCAGCGGTAGGTAGTAAAGGATCTTCTCGACCACTTTCCCCCCGTCCATCTGCAGGAAATACATGCTGTAGAGGATCACGAACGCCATCAGGAAAAAGTTTAATGTCCCCAAGGTTAAGGACGATAAACCACTGACCACGAATTTGCTGGACACCGATACCGCCTCCCCGGCCTGCTCCAACACGAGGTTCCTCAATGGCAAAATCTGCTCGTAGAACGGCAGCCGCCGCAACCCTTCCGAGAAGGCATCCGGCGAGGCGATCTGCGTCTTGATCCAGGGCGCGAGGGTCTGTGTGACCTCCACGGCCTGCGCCACGACGACGCCGATGAGCAGCGTAAGCGGAATCAGGACGACGATCGCCATGACCAGGAGTGTCATGGCCGATGCAAGGTGGCGCCGTCCGCCAAGCCTGGACTGAAAAAACAGAAACAGAGGACGCGCCAGGGCGCTGAAGACGCCGGCGAGGAAGAGTGCCATCAGGAACTGCGAAATCATGCTGAGAAACAACGCCGTGATGCCCAGCGCCATCAGCACGACGATCGTTTTCGTCAAGAGATCTTGATTCATAATCCGTTCCGTTGATTCTTCATTGGATCCATCATAAAGCCTTCAGATCCAGAAAGGGCCCAAACCAGCAGCGCCAGCACAACCACCCACGCCAGCAAGGCGCCTTGCGAAGGGGTCTCGGCCAGCAGATACCGAAGCGCCGATCCGGGTTCGGTCAGTGAGCGCTCGTAGGGCGTCGCACCGATCAGGGTCGAGACCAGTCGCAACAGGGCCGAGGCCGCAAAGGCCGCTGCCAGTCCGCGCCAGATGCCCCCAAGCGCCGGCCTGGAGGCGGCGTTCGTCCAGGCAACAAGACTCAAGAAGCCGGCCAGCGCGAAGGTGAGCGGATGAAGCAGCAGGAGCAGCGGGGCCAGGATGGCCCCGTAAAGCAGGGTCAGGCGCCGATCCGGCGCAAGCGCAGCCAACAGGACGAACGGCCAGGAGACATAGAGACTGAGAAGCAGCTCGGAGACCGCGGAGAAATTGATCTGATTGGCGATGAGAAAGAGCAGCGGCAGTAGGATCAGCTCGGGGATGCGGTGACGGACCAGCAGCCAACACACCCACAGGGAGGCGACCGGAACGGCAACGTACCCCAAAGAAAAGATGTGCCGCAACAGCCAGACATCATCGGTCAACCGGCTTGCGGCCAACGCCGGAAGCTGCGGCAGGACGGACCCGATGCGCAGATTCGGGATCACCGGATCCCAGTCGAGCGCGATCTTGAAGAAATAGTAGGCGCCGTCGCCGTACAGCGGCAGGCCGACGATCGCCACGAGCAGATAGGCCAGCAGGATGGCGCCGAACCCCGCATCGAGCGCACGCCGGCTGGAGAGTGCGCATCGCCGGGATACCTGCCACCGCGGCTGGCAAGCAGGATTCGAGGCCGCAACCGTTTCGGCGTTCGACATGAGATCAGGCACCTTGCCATGCGCGGGTGTGCAATTCGAGTCTGAGAGCCGGCTGCGCGTCATCAGGCTCAGCCACCCGCTATCAGATCGTCAGCGAATCGTCAGTCGACTCGGGCTCGGCGGGGTGAGCGAAGGATACAGGTCGGGCGCGCCCGGCGGCAGACCCTGGGAATGCTGTTCGTCGCAGGCTTCTTCGCGTCGAACGCCTTTGACCTCTGGGGTCAGGTCATCAGCCCCGGCCTTGGCTT
>JBGSKP010000150.1:0-5254 GCA_041741175.1 Thiocapsa sp.
CATGCACGCTGGCAGCGCGGCTGGGAGCCACCAGGCGGCCGAGACGCATGATCTGGCCTGTTTTCACCGGTTGCGTGCAAGGGGGGCAGGAACAGGACGAGCGCAGCGGCCAGGGGCTACCGTGTGTTATGCTACAAGGCAGCGGCGAGGGCGGCAGAGCGCGGCCAAGGCACGCGACTACGCCAACGGCGGCGATGTTGGCGATCCTCCGGTCCGGTCTCACCGACGCGCGTCTCGGTGTTGCCCTTGACCTACGTTCTGGCTCGCGTCGGCCGCGAAATCGACGTGCGATGAATCCAGTAGCGCATCAGTTTCGGTCGCTCCCGCGTCCGGGTGCGCGCCTGAACTGGCGGCCGAATTGGCGGGGACCCCGCCGGACGTTTTCACTCAGCCGGAATCTGCCCACGGGGCTCTTATGCACAAGGCCGCAATCTGTCAAACGGAAAGCGCCGGTCTGTGCACGAACCTGATCGGTTTAGTCGATTATCTTCTAACCTGTTGTTTTGGAGATGATCGCACCCAATCCGCTCGCTGGGTGTCGTCGCTAAAACAGTGACATGGGATCTACCCCCGGTGTTTAGTCCGCGTGTCGCCCACAGACTTATCCACAGGCGGGAAATCGCTCTTTGATGCCTTGGCGATGGCGACTAAGATTAGATCGAGTGAACCTGCCACACGAGCAGATACAGCCCCATAACCCGACGAGGACAGCATGCCGGATACGTTGATTGACGCGCCATTCGGCCCGATAGGCGTGCGCTGGGAGGGCGAGATCCTGACCGGAATCGACCTGGATCCGATGCTCGGGCACTCCCGGACTGACCCCGAGTGTTTGCCGAATCTGATTCGCAGTCAGCTTCGCGGCTATTTCGAGCAGCCTTCGGCCCGCTTCGACCTGCCGCTGCGGCTCGTCGGAACCCGGTTCCAAGAACGCGTCTGGGCACAACTGTGTCGTATTCTGCCGGGCGAGACGCGCACCTACGGCGAACTTGCGCGTTTGCTTGGCAGCGGCCCACGCGCGGTCGGACAAGCCTGCCGAGCCAATCCCTGTCCGATCGTCGTGCCCTGTCATCGGGTCGTAGCCGCCACCGGTCTCGGTGGTTTCGCCGGCGACACGAGCGGGCGCAAGTTGGACATCAAGCGTTGGTTGCTCAGCCATGAGGCCATTAAACCGCGTCCGCACTCGATAATAATCCGTGAAGGGGATTCGCTACCGGAGGATGCAGGAAACCTTTTCCTCCACGCGGTTTAGATGAAAAACGTAAACGCCTTCAAACATCTAAACCGCGTCCGCTCCGGCGCACCCTGGGTGCTGCCGAGTCGTGTCCAGACGCCAACAGTGCAGATGATGCCGGATGCGGTTTAGGTGAACCAGGATCAGGCTGTCATCGAGGGTTTTGCCGACGCACTCTGGCTCGAGCGGGGGCTCAGTGCCAATACGCTTGCGGCCTATCAGTCGGATCTGCGGGCCTTTGCGTGCTGGGTTGCCGCGGAGCGCGGTCGCTCCTTGATCGAGGCGCAGCGGCTGGATCTGCTCGATTATCTGGTCGTCCTCTCGCAGCAGGGGCGTCACCCGAGGTCCAGCGCACGGCTGCTCTCCTGTCTACGACAGTTCTACCAGTATCTGCTGCGTCGCGGACTCATCCGCGAGGATCCCAGTGCGCGGGTGGAGGCACCCAAGCTCGGTCGCCCACTGCCCAGGAGCTTGAGCGAATCGGAGGTGGAGGCGCTGCTGGAGGCGCCCGATACCGCCGAGGCGCGTGGTCACCGCGATCGCACCATGCTTGAAGTGCTCTATGCGAGCGGCCTGCGCGTCACCGAGCTGGTGACGCTGACGACCGGCCAGGTGGGTCTGACGCAAGGTGTCGTGCGCATCATCGGCAAAGGCGATAAGGAGCGTCTGGTTCCGCTGGGCGAGGAGGCCGGCACATGGTTGCGTGACTATCTACAAGGCCCACGCGCGGAGCTTCTCGGCGGTCGCGTCACCGACTATCTCTTTCCGACCAGCCGCAGCGACTGCATGACGCGCCAAACCTTCTGGTTGTTGATCAAACGCTACGCTCTGGAGGCCGGGGTCTTCAAGCCACTGTCTCCCCATACGCTGCGGCACGCCTTTGCGACGCATCTGCTCAATCACGGTGCGGATCTGCGTGTGGTGCAGATGCTTTTGGGTCACAGTGATCTTTCTACGACGCAGATCTATACCCATGTTGCGCGTGAGCGATTAAAGCAACTGCACGCACGCCATCATCCACGCGGCTGATCACCGGCGTGACGAATCCGCCCCGATCCTCGCGCGCCGTGGAGGCGGGGCAGGCGGTCCGCATGCCGGAGATTCGCTTTTGTGCCGATTTCTCGCACAATGCACGGCCTAGACTTTATTCAGCACCGATTGAGAAGAACGCTATGCCGACATTTGACGTCGTCTCGGAGCTTGACCTTCAGGAGGTCCGCAATGCCGTGGACCAGTCCAACCGCGAGATCGATACCCGTTTTGATTTCAAAGGTGTGAAGGCCAGCTTCGAGCTGTCCGACGGGAAGATCCTGATGATCGGAGAGCAGGAATTTCACTTGCAGCAGATGATGGATATCCTTCGTCAGAAGCTGGTCAAACGCAAAGTCGACCTCACGAGCCTGAATCCGAGTGAGCCCGTCTCCACTCTTAGTGCAGCGCGTCAGGAGATCCTGCTCAAGCAGGGTATCGATGCGGAGACGGCCAAGCGCGTCGTCAAGGCGCTAAAGGCCAGCAAGATCAAGGTGCAGGCCCAAATCCAGGGTGACCAGGTTCGGGTCTCCGGGAAAAAACGCGACGACCTTCAGGAAGCGATCGCGCTGTTGCGCGGCGAAGACTGGGGGCTACCGATTCAATTCACCAACTTCAGAGATTGAAAACCTGATGACCATACGTCGACTGTCCCTATTAGCCGCCATCGCCCTTCTGTTGCCGGTTGCCCAGGCCGAGTCCGCCTCGCCGGAGAAGACCATTCGGGATGCACTGGCCAAGGTAGTCCCCGGTGTCGAAATCGATAGTGTTTCGGCGTCGCCCATCGACGGACTCTTCGAGGTAATGATCGGCACCCAACTGATGTACGTGACCGCCGACGGCCGCTATTTCGTGGACGGGCGTATCGTCGATCTGGAGACGCGTGCCGATCTGACCGAGCCGCGCCTGTCCCAATCGCGCAAGACCCTCGTCGACGGCATCGGCGAATCGCAGATGGTGATCTTCGGGCCGGCCGATGCCAAGCACACGGTGACCGTCTTTACCGATATCGAGTGCGGCTATTGTCGCAAGCTGCATGGTGAGATCGACCAATACGCCAAGGAAGGGATCCGCGTGCGCTATCTCTTCTACCCGCGCGCCGGTCAGGGCAGCCCGGCCTACGACGAGGCCGTTTCGGTGTGGTGCGCCGGCGATGCAGGGGCGCAGCGCGAGGCCATGACCGAGGCCAAATCGGGTAAGCCGATTCCGGCGAAGACCTGCACGAATCCAGTGGATGCCCATATTGCGCTCGGACAGGAGCTTGGTCTGCGCGGCACCCCGGCCATTCTGACCGAGAGCGGCGAGATGATTCCGGGATATGTCGAGGCAAAGCGTCTGGCTGCTCAGCTCAATGGTGCTGCCGGATCGTGAGTCGGGTGGCCGGGGCTGAATCGGCCGACGACTCCGGCCGCGTGACGCCGGCTCCCGCTTCAGGGTTCGTCTTCGAGTATGCCTGGCGATCCGATCGTGGCCAGATTCGCGCAGGCAATGAAGATGCAGTCGCCGTCGATCCGTCACTCGGGATGCTGGTTGTCGCCGATGGTGTCGGCGGGGCGCGTGCCGGGGAAGTCGCAAGCGCCCTGGCGACCGAGGTCATCGCCGAACGGTTTCGGCAGCCGCCCTCGACGATCAACAGTCCCGAGCGTGCGCGGGGCTTTGTCGAGGCGGCCATCGAGGAAGCCAATGTCGCCATCTGGCGTGTCGGTCAGGCCCAACCGGAGTTCTCCGGGATGGGAACGACCGTGGTTGTCGGATGGGTGGGTCCGCAATGGCTCGCGTTCGGCTACGTGGGTGACTCGCGACTCTATCGGTTGCGCGGTGGTCGACTCGAGCAGCTTTCGCACGATCACTCTTTCCTTCAAGAGGTGGTCGACCAGGGCTTCTTCAGTTCTCGGGAGGACGCGCGGCGCTGCGGCATCGGCGACAACATTCTGACCCGCGCATTAGGCTCGGCGGAGCTGGTCACGGCATCTTCCGGGATTTCCGATCTGGCTGTCGGGGACGTGTTTCTGATGTGCACGGACGGCCTCACCGGCATGGTGCCGGAAGACTGGCTGTGCCAGATCCTCATGGCCAGTATCGGCAACCATCTGGATCCCGCCGCCGAGGCGCTGGTGCGTCTGGCCAACGAGCGCGGCGGCAGCGACAACATTACGCTTGCGCTGCTGCGGGTCGGCGAATCGTCAAGCGAATCTGGATGACCTTTCCCAGGCTGCCACCGAGCGGAACGGTCCAGCGATCGTTCGAGTCGGGCATGACGTCTGTCTGATCGCCATCTCGGCCGGACGCGGTTCGGCGTCGATTTCATCCCGATGGGTGTCGAGTGCGAGATGTTCGTCGACGCCTGCGGGCTCATGTGTTGTCGCTCACGTTATTCCGCCAATTTTTCTCAGACTAATCCCCGCTAGATCTGCCCTTTTCCGCCACCGCTGTTGGCGAGGCTTGTGAGCTAAGACTCGTCTTGGGCCTTCGTTATGGCAGCAACCGGCCAGGTCCGGACGCTTAGCCGGCGCCGGTGAGCGGCCGCAAACGCTTGTTCAGCGGACAGTCGATCGGACGGCGCAGCCCCCTTTGCTCGACCCGCATTACCAGGCGTCACAGCTCGTATGGGTGGCTCCGACTCCTATGCACCACTGCCGTGTCCACTTGTTCACGGGTGCCTGCCTCCGGCAGGCCGATGCGCGGATCTCGCTCGCTATCAAGTGCTCTCGATGTCAGGTTGGACACTGGGCTCGCGGCACACGATAACCCAGGCGGGACGTCCACCTGAGCAGTCTTCGCCGAACGATCCGGTGGCGAATGCTAGTCTAAAGTAGTAACGTAACTACTTTCTAGAGTGGAACGCGCACGATGACCACAGTCTCTAGCCGAGAATTCAACCAAGCGATCAGCCAGGCCAAGAAGGCGGCACGAGACGGCCCGCTGTTCATCACCGATCGCGGCCGCTCGGCCTACGTGCTTATGACGATCGAGCGCTACGAGCAACTCCTC
>JBGSKP010000151.1:0-3389 GCA_041741175.1 Thiocapsa sp.
GTCGGGCGCAGCCCCAGCAAGCAGCACCCGCTGCGGCCCGCGCTGCGCCTCCACGAAATCCGCGACAAAGGGCTCGGCCGGCTGATCGAGCAGCCGGCGCGGCTCGGCCTGCTGAACGATGTGTCCCGCGCGCAGCAGGACAAGCCGGTGCCCGAAGAAGACCGCTTCGGCCAGATCATGCGTGACCAGCAGCACCGTCTTGCCCAGACGGGCGAAAATCCCCTTGAGCTCGCGTTGCAGCTCGAAACGGATCATCGGATCCAGCGCTCCGAGCGGCTCGTCGAGCAGCAGGAGATCGGGGTCGAGCATGAGCGCGCGCATCAGCGCGACACGCTGGCGCTGGCCGCCGGACAGCTCGATCGGGTAGCGCGCCAGCATGTCCTCGGGCAGACGCACAAGCTCGGCCAGCTCCATCAGGCGGTGCTCGCGGCGCTCGCGTGGCCAGTTCAGCTCACGCGCCATCAGGGTGACATTGTCGTGCACCGTCAGATGCGGGAAGAGACCCCCATCCTGGATCATGTAACCCATGCGAAGCCGCGCCGGGCGCAGTTGGTGCGGGTTAAGCACGGCGCCTTCGAACCAGACCCGGCCGCGATCGGGTCGGATCAGGCCGGCGGCGAGCCGCAGCAGTGTGGATTTGCCGCAGCCGCTGGGGCCGATCAAGACGGTGGTTTCGGCCGAGGGCACCTCCAGATCGACGCCCGCCAGGGCCGGGATGCCGCCGTAGTCTTTGGACACTGCATCGTATCTAAGCATCTCGCTCCCGGGCGTGTCGGTTCTGATTAGTGGGCGTTGTGTCGTTGCGCTCAGCAGCCGGAGCCATAGACCTGGCGGGACTCCACGATGCCGCCACAGTCCCGATAGCAGCGGTTGTATCGAGCTCGCAGTGTTCGTCTCCGACGGCGCTGCGTCGCATTACTGGGTGCGGTAGACTGGGCCGCAGCCCGTTAGCGATATGCTCCCGACGAACCAGAGCAGCAACGCCGGCGGGCAAATCGTGAGCATAGAGTCCGAATCCTGAAGTGTGCCGAAGCGTCGGCCGTCCGATCTTGAATTCGGCCGGCACGACGCGCATTCCTCCACCCTGTCTAAGGATCGCTAGGGTCGCATACCGAGATGATGTGGAAAACCAGTACCTGCTACGAGTGTGACGCCAATTGTGCCATTCAGGTCGAGCTCGACGATGACGGTGAGCCGGTTCGCGTCCAGGGGCCGGATTGCCCGCGCTGTTACACGCAACTGGACCGGCGCAATCATCCCGATCGCATCCTGTATCCACTCAAGCGGGTCGGGCCGCGCGGCAGCGGGGCGTTCGAGCGCGTCTCCTGGGATGAGGCACTCGACACCATCGCCCAACACCTGGATACCGCGCGCCAGAAGCATGGTGCGCCGGCCGTAGCCTTTTTCGCCGGCTACACCAAGGAGGCGCGGCCCCAGCTGCAGCGTCTGGCACACGCCTTTGGCTCGCCCAACTATCTGACCGAGAGCGGCTGCTGCTTCTCGGCCACCATGGTCGCCGAGAAGGTGACCTTCGGCTTCAAGATCAAGACCACCTCGACCGTCGTCTCGCCCAAGACGCGCTGCCATCTGATCTGGTCGACCAATCCGCGCGGATCGATCCCGCCCTTCGACACCCACCCGCTGGTGGTACGCCGGCCGGGCAAGAATCTCATCGTGGTCGATCCGCGGCGCACCCCGCTGGCCGAAGAGGCGGATATCTATCTGCCGATCCGCCCCGGGACGGATGGCGCCCTGGCGCTGGGTTTTCACCATCTGATCTTCGAGAACGGCTGGCAGGATCAGGCGTTTCTGGACGAGTGGGCCAATGGTGTGGAGGCGTTTCGCGAGTACGTTCGGGAGTTCACGCCCGCGCGGGTGGCGTCCACCTGCGGCATCTCCGAACAGGATCTGCGAGCCGCGGTCGAGCTGTTTGCCACTTCGGCGCCAGCGCAGATCACACTCTCGCCCACGGCAACGGTGCAGCACAGCAACGGTTTTCAGAACCACCGGGCGGTGATCTTGCTCTCCGCGGTGACGGGTAACCTGGATCGCGAGGGCGGCAATCGTTTCCTCAATGACAAGGTTGCGCCCAAACCGATCGAGCTCTTCGATCACTGCCGCAACAACCTTCCGCCGCGGATTGGCGACGAGATCTATCCGGTCTGGACCCGCTACTGGCCGGCGGCCCAGAGCATGCTCATGCCCGACTGCATCCTCGACGGTCGCCCGCAACACATCCGCGCCCTGCTGGCGATGGGGATCAACACGGCCATGTGGCCCAATTCCAAGCGAATGGAGCAGGCGCTCGGCTCGCTAGAGTTTTTCGCCGCGACCGATTTCTTCCACAATCCGGCTACGCGCATGGCCGACTTTGTGCTGCCGGCGGCCACCAGCCTGGAACGGCCTGCGCTGATCGCCTATCCGGGCTGCGCCTATCAGGGTGAGCTGCGCTATCGTCGACCGGTGGTCGCGCCAAAGGGCGAGGCGCGTCCCGACGGGGCAATCTTTCTGGAACTCGGCGTGCGGCTCGGCATGGGTGATCAGTTCTGGAACGGCGATCTGGAAGCGTCCTGGGCCGAGGCGGCCGAGGGCATCCCCGAAGAGATTCGCCACGAAATCTTCGACAACCCCGATGGGGTAACTGTCTATGCCGAGGCGATCGAGGATCTGGTCGAGAACGGCTTCCTGGATGCCGATCGGCTCTATCGGCTGCGCGGTTTTCGCACCCGCACCGGCAAGGTCGAGTTCGACTCGGTCGAGCTACGCGAGGCCGGCCACGCGGGTCTGCCGATCTATCGGGAACCCGCCGAGAGCCCGCTGTCGACGCCCGAAATCGCTCGTGATTTTCCGCTGGTACTCACCAGCGGCGCTCGCACCAAGTTCGACACGCACTCGCAGCACAACTACATCGAGCGTATGCGCCGGGCGATCCCGAACCCGCTGGCCGAGATCCATCCGGAGGACGCCGCGCCGCGCGGGATTCAAGATGGCGACGGCGTGATGGTGCGCTCGCCGCGCGGTGCGGTGCGCTTCGTCGCCAAGGTGACGGATCGGATCAAGCCCGGTGTCGTGCATTGCACCCATGGTTGGAACAGCGCCAACATCAATGAGCTGACTGATGACCGGCATCTGGATCCGATCAGCGGATTTCCGCCGTTCAAGTCGTTGCTCTGCGAGGTGGAGCGGGTGGCGGCGGGCGCCTAGCCGTTCGCACGCGATCTTAAGGTGCGGTCTCGGAGCTGGAAACGAGAACCGCAAATCCGGCGGCCTCCCCAGGACCGCCGTCCCTGAACGAGGTCCTGTATCTTGCCTTTCATCGGTGTCTTGCCCGAGCGCGAGTCCCTGTTTCAGCCGCAACCCAAGCGCGATGTGCCGGTGAGCGATGCGGC
>JBGSKP010000152.1:0-2872 GCA_041741175.1 Thiocapsa sp.
CGGCGATCCGCTCCAATGCCGGCAGCGCGCTGTCGACACAGACCACCTGCTCGGCTCCCAGGGCGGCGGCGCGCAGTCCCCAGGCGCCGATATAGCTGCACACATCCAGGACGCGCCGGCCGACGCCATAGCGTGCCAGGCGGGTACGATTCTCAGCCTGATCGAAGAACCAGCCGGTCTTCTGGCCGGTCAGGGGCGAGACGAGAAACTCCAGATCATTTTCGATCAAGGGCAGGCTGTCCTCGGGTGTCCCGAGAATGACCTCGACACCCTGAGTGAGCCCCTCCAGCTCACGCACCGAGATGTCGTTGCGCAGCACGATCGCCTTGGGGCGCAGCACCTGCTCCAGCGCGGCCAGGATCTCGCCCTGAACGCGCTCCATGCCGGCGGTTGTGATCTGTACGGCGAGCAGATCGCCGTAGCGGTCCACGACCAGCCCCGGCATCCCGTCGCTTTCGCCGAAGATCAGCCGATAGAAGGGCCGCGCGTAAAGCCGTTCGCGTAGCGCGAGGGCTTCGTGGATGCGCTTGAGCCAGAGTGCCGGGCTGAGCGGTTGCGTCGGATCACGGCTGACCACGCGGGCGCAGATCAACGAATGCGGATTCACATAGCCGTGACCGATCCAGCGATCATGGTCGCTGCGGATGGCGACCGGTTGACCCGGCTGAAGATCCTTCAGCGGTGTGGTCTTGGTGTCGACCTCGTTGCTGTAGATCCAGCAGTGTCCGGCGAGGAGGCGGCGTTCCTGGTCTTTGCTCAGGATGAGAGGTTGGGTCTTCATGGTCGCGGATCCTGTGGTGTCGTGGTGCTTCGAGCCATATGTTGATGACAGCCTATCAGAACGCGCGACACTCGGCCGGAGCATGGAAAGCGGGCCGGTCTGGACCCACTTCCTTGAGAGCCGTCGCGGCCTGTGCGCTGCACGAGGTGACGGCGGCTTCTGCTGGCTGGACGCCGCGCGTCGCTGGCAGCTGACCCGCCGAAGGCTTCGCGACGCGCCCGTATCGATCCACCGTCCACAGGACCTGCCATGTCGACTTCTCATCCGTCCCCGACCGGTCGCGCCAATCGCCTGGCCGCGACCACCAGTCCCTATCTGCGCCAGCATGCGCACAATCCGGTCGACTGGTGGCCCTGGTGCGACGAGGCGCTGGCACTGGCGCGCGAGACTGATCGCCCGATCCTACTGTCGATCGGCTACTCGGCCTGCCATTGGTGTCATGTCATGGCGCATGAGTCGTTCGAGGACGCCGGCACGGCCGAGCTAATGAATCGGCTTTACGTCAATATCAAGGTCGACCGGGAGGAGCGTCCCGATCTGGATAAGATCTACCAGACGGCGCATCAGTTACTCGCCCAGCGCTCCGGCGGCTGGCCGCTGACGGTGTTCCTGACCCCGGAGGATCAGACGCCATTCTTCGCCGGAACCTATTTTCCGCGCGAGCCGCGTCACGGTCTGCCCGCGTTCAAGCAACTCCTGCAGGGCATCGAGCGCGCCTACCGCGAGCAGAAGACAGCCATCGACTCACAGAACGCCAGTCTAATTGCAGCGTTGGTCGAGCTGGAGCCGCATGCCTCGGACAGCGTTCCGGAGCGCTCCCTGATCGATGAGGCGGTGCGCCAGCTCGAGGAGAGCTTCGATCCGGAGCACGGTGGATTCGGCGGTGCGCCGAAATTTCCGCATCCGACCAATCTTGAGCTCTTGTTGCGTCGCTATGCCACGAGTTCGGTCGCCGGACAGCCCGATCTGTCGGCGCTCGAGCAGGCGCGCTTCACGCTTGAGCGCATGTGCCGCGGCGGTTTGACTGATCAACTCGGCGGCGGCTTCTATCGCTATTCTGTAGATGACCGCTGGATGATTCCGCATTTTGAGAAGATGCTCTACGACAACGGTCCACTTCTGGCCCTGTGCTGCGACGCCTGGACCCTGACCGGGGAGCCGCTGTTTCGGGACACGGCGCTGATGACCGCGGACTGGACGCTGCGCGAGATGCAGTCGCCGGAAGGCGGCTATTACTCCAGCCTGGATGCGGACAGCTCGGGTCAGGAAGGGGCCTTCTATGTTTGGGACCGGCAGGCGATCCAGGCCCTGCTGTCCCCCGCCGAGTACGCCGCCTTTGCCGCCGTTTACGGCCTGGATCGCCCGGCCAACTTCGAAGGACGATGGCATCTGCATGGCGATCGTCTCCCCGCAGCGGCTGCCGACGCGCTGGGCCTGGAGCCCGCGAACCTCGCTGCGCTGCTCGCCGCGGCGCGCGCGACACTCTATGTTGCCCGCGAGCAGCGCGTCCGTCCCGACCGCGACGAGAAAATCCTAACCGCCTGGAATGCCCTGATGGTCAAAGGCATGGCGCGCGCGGCGCGGATCTTCGATCGCCCGGATTATCTGGAGTCCGCCGAGCAGGCGATGGCCTTCATCCGCGGCACGCTCTGGCGCGATGGCCGGCTGCTGGCGAGCTACAAAGACGGCACCGCCCACCTAAATGCCTATCTCGACGACTACGCCATGCTCCTCGATGCCCTGCTGGAGCTGTTGCAAACCCGTTGGTCGCGGGCCGATCTGGAGTTTGCCATCGCGCTGGCCGAGGTCCTTCTGGACCAGTTTCTCGATCCACTGGAGGGCGGTTTCTGGTTCACCGGCCGCGACCACGAGACCCTGATCCACCGACCCAAGCCACTGAGCGACGAGGCCACGCCATCCGGGAACGGAATCGCGGCGCTCGCACTCCAGCGGCTCGGACATCTAGTCGGCGAGTCGCGCTATCTGGACGCCGCGGCGGCAACCCTGCGACTCGCCGCCGAGTCCATCGGCCGGATGCCCTACGCGCACGCGACGCTTCTGCTTGCGCTCGAGGAGCTCCTCGATCCCCCC
>JBGSKP010000153.1:0-1543 GCA_041741175.1 Thiocapsa sp.
GGCGTCGGCCAAGCGTGCGACAAGGCCCCAGCCCGACTTGTTGGGTAGCTGACCGGTGGCGCCCGATCGACCGAAGCGCGTCCCGTAGAACACGCCGGCCCAGTATCCCGCCACCAGGAGGAGAACCCCAAGCAGGGGGAGCCAGGTTTGTCCCCAAGCCTCTCTCGCTGCAAGTGAAGCCTGGATGTCGAAGGATCCGCCGCCACCGCCGATGTTCAAGGTGCGCATCGGCAAACGAGCGATCTCGCGCGTGCCGAGATCCGTGTTCCACCAGACCACACCGATCTCCGGGAGGATGAGTCGGCCGGAGGACTGCGGCACCAGGGTGTAGTACTCGGTGCGTCGCGCGGACAAGTCTCGGCCATCTTCAGTGAGACCACCTTCGGTCAGAACCTGTTCGCGGTAGACGCGCAGGTTTGGCCCGGATAACTGATCCTCCAGGCTGGGCAACTGGGCCGCCGTTCCCCCGATCGCGGTCAGCTCCAGCGCCAGTGTCACGGGCTGACCCGGCACCAGGGTCTCTTCACGATCGATACTGGTCTTCAGACTCAGGGACTTCAAAGGCAGCCAGGGGCTCACCGCACTCATGGCGGAACGGACCTGCAGGCGGATCGGGCGATCCGTCTGTGCTTCGAATCGCTGGGGCGCACCACCATAGCCGCGGATGCTACCCGCCACCTTGATCGGCGGGATCTCAAGGGTCCCGGCGCGCAGCGGGATGAGCGTCAGAATGAAAGTGTTGATGATCTCGCGCCGCCCTTGCCCTAAGTCCCGCGAGTCCGGTGTCGGTCCCTCCAGGCGCTGGATGAGCGCATCCCCGGTCGCCGGCAGCTCCAGGTTGGCCTCGCTGGGGTTATCGGCCGTGATCAGCCGCACCCGGACCAGCAGCGGCTGTTGCAGGTAGGGTTCGGGCTCGTCGAGCGTCGCCTCCAGTCGTGGGGGTGTCGGCTGAGATTGGCCCGGATGCTGAGCTGGATACTGGCCTGGGTATTGACCAGGTACCTGTCCCTGAAACGGCGCATAACCCGGCGGGTAAACGGGAGCCTGCATCGGGCCGGGCGGCCCGCTCGGTTGATAGGTCGGCGGCGTGCCTTGGGCGTTATTCGGTGGTTGCGGGCGAAACTGAAACGGAACCTGCTGCGGCGGTGGTTGGCCGTAGAGGGGCGGACCGTAGGGCCAGGCACCGAGAACCGTGGAAAAGACAGCCAGCGCGAGCGCAAGGCCCACGCACATGGGCGCGCCCGCCATGAGGACAACAGCCAGGTCGTCAGCGTCACGTCGTCTGATCCGCAACCCGTTCATCGATCCGTCACCATGGACGATTCTCCAGAAGAGGCGCTCCCGCGCCCTGCATCCAACGCAGCTCTTCCAAACGATACTGGTTACGAATGAGCAGCGACGGATCCCCTTCGACCTGGCGCAGGCGCTGCTCCATCACGGCCATGCCCGCAGCCATCGCGGGGGAGCCATCCATCGCGCTGCGCTCGCCGGATGCGCCGTCTTCCAGCGCGCTGCCCGACTGATCGCCGAGTTGATCGAAACG
>JBGSKP010000154.1:0-7296 GCA_041741175.1 Thiocapsa sp.
GCTCGCTGACGCTCCTGCTGATCGCCCGTCCGCCCTGGCACATGGCGCTCTGGCTCGGCATCGGCCATGGCCTGGCGTTCGCTGCACTGGGATTCTGGTTGTGGCCGCTGCTGGAGATGCATGGCTTCACCACGCCAAACGATTCGCCGACCTGGCTGGCGCACTGGCTGGATCCGGTCTCCCTGCCGCTGCGGTTCTTACTGGGCGGCGCGCTGGTCGCCGGGCTGCTGTGGGTCCTGTTTTGGCGGCGCCTGTCGGCGCTGGATGTGGAAGTGTTGCCTCTGACGCTGTTTCTGGGGGCAGCGCTCTGGGCACTTGCAGGCTGGTGGGTGGCCGGACGGATCGGTCTTGCCGATCTGCGCTGCGTCCCTCTGGCGCTGTTGTTTCTGGCGATTGCCGCCGGGTGGTGGATCGGCGCGCTATTACAGCGCGCACCCTCGGCGCCCGGCGCCAGGGGGCGCTGGCAGTCTGGTCTCTGGGCCGCGGCCTTGACGGCGGTTCTGATCGGCGAGGCCGCCGTGACGATCGAGCAGGCGCCACATTGGGCCCAGTGGAATTTTCAGGGCGCGGAGCATAAGCCGCTGTGGACCATCCTGACCGGGCTATTCCCGGCCATGCAGGGCGATCTCTTCTCGCCTCGACTGGTCTTCGAGCATGATCCCGAGAACCAGGCACTGGGCTCCACCAGGGCGCTGGAGACACTGCCGATGGAACTGGGCGGACGCCCGGTGCTGGAGGGTCTTTACATGGAGTCCGCTGTCCTGGCGCCGGTGATCTATCTGACCCAGGCCGAGGTATCCCAGCAGCCCTCGTCGCCCTTGACGCGCTATCCGTCGGCCCGTTTGGCGCCGGCCCGGGCCGCGATTCACATGCGCATGCTGTTCGCCGATACGGTACTGATCCGTTCGCCCGGGGCACGGCGTCTCTTTGCGGCGGATCCGGATTTCGAGCGAATTGCGTCCGCCGCGCCATTCGAGCTGTGGCGTTTACGTGATCGGGAAACCTCCCTGATCCAGCCGCTTGCGATCCCGCTCCTGGCGCACCCCAGGGAGGATTGGCAGCGCCATGCCTTCGATTGGTTTGCCGTCGCGGCCGATACGCCGCCCGAATTCTGGCCGGTGTATACGGATGAGCCGACGCAGCTGCCGGCGCATTCACCGGCACCGGCACGCATCCGGGCAAGTCTTCTGGAGCGCGAGAGAATCCATTTCCAAACGTCCGCGCCAGGTCAGCCGATTTTGATTCGCATGGCCTTTCATCCGCGCTGGCAGTTGCGAACACCAGGCACCCTGCATCTGGCTGCACCGGGGTTTCTGCTGGTGGTTCCAGAGAGCGAGACGGTAGAGCTGTTCTTCGCCGATACCCTGATCGGACGTGCCGGCAAGTGGGCGAGCCTCGCGGCGCCATTACTCATGGCTGCGCTGTGGCGAATGGATGGAAAACGCCCCGTGCAGGCGTTGCAGCTCGCGCCCCTGCGCGCGCTCCTGTTGATCCTGGGGCTGGGGTTAGCCGTGTTGGCGGGTCGCTCATCGCCCGACACCACCTATCGCCTGGCCTGGCAGGCGTTCGATCAAGAGGATTTCGTGCATGCCGCGGCGCTATTCGACATCGCCGCCGCAACACGTCTGGGGCACGGCCGTCGCCAGGAGGCACGTTTCTGGTCGGCAACGGCGCTGGACCGAGCGGGCAATAGGGCCGCAGCATCAGCCCTCTTCGAGGACATCGCCCAGGCATCCGCCGGTCATTGGGTGGGCGATTCGCTCCGGCACCTGCTGCAACAGGCCCGCAACCACGACGATGACGCAGCAATTGCTCGCTGGGATGCTCGATTGCAGGCGGTTGCGCCGCTCTTGTGGGAACAGGAGCATGACGTCGAAACGATGAACGGGAGCGGGTCGCCATGAGGACGGCTGTCTGGCGTCAGTGTTTCCAGGGAGCTGGTGAACGCTTGAAGTTCATGCGTTTCGCGGGTGTCGGTGCAGTCGGCACATTGGTTCATGGTGGACTGCTGATCCTGTTTGTCGAAAGCCTGGGCTGGTCTCCACCGCCCGCGAACACCATCGCGTTTCTGTGCGCGAATCTGGTTGGATTCGTTTCTCATAGCCGCTTCACCTTTCGCGTCCAGCCTGCGCGGTCGCGATACCTCCGATTTCTCCTGGTATCGGTCTTTGGGGCTTTCCTATCCTATGCCATCAGCCTGCTCGGCCTCTTTCTGCACTGGAACTTTCTCATCGCTTTCCTTCTTCAGATTATTCTGATGCCGATCATGACGTTTCGGCTGCTCAGACGCTTTGTCTTTCCAACCTGAGCGGGCATGGCGCATCCCATCCTCCACCAGCAGGCTTGCATGACTGTCCCAAGGCCCACGACTCTTCCGCCAATCGATCAAGTACCCAGGGCGTCGCCTGACCTCGTCGTGGATTCTGGCGAGGTAGATGCCGATCAGCCCCAGACTGATCATCAGGATGCTTCCAATAAAGAGTTGTAAGACAATCACAGTCGTGAAACCACCAAGAGCTACCCCGGTGAATTTGTCGTAAAGCGCCTTCGCGGAAAAAACGATACTGACCAGGAACGTCAGAACTCCGAGGATTGTAATGAAATGCAATGGGATCGAGGAGAACGAGGTCATCGCATCGATCGAGTAGCGCCATAACTTCAAACGCGACCAGCGGCTGTCTCCTGCGTTCCGTTGCGGTACTTCGAAGGTCAGCCGTGCAAGCGAAAACCCGCTCCAATGAATGATTCCACGAAAAAAGCGATTATGTTCATGCAGATCGCGATAAAAGCCAAGTACGCGGCGATCCAACAGCTTGAAGTCCGATTGATTATGGATGTCCATTCCCGTCATGGCGTGAAAGGCACGATAGAACAATTCAGCTAAAAAGCCAGACCATGCCGAGTCATGCGCGCGACTGATTTTCTGCGCCTCCACAACATCAATACCACCTTCCCACAGCTTGACCATCGCCGGAATCAAGGCCGGGGGATGTTGCAGATCGGAATCCATCACGATCGCGGCTGCAACATCATCACTCAGATGCTCCAGGCCCGCCTGAATCGCGGCCTCCTTGCCGAAGTTACGGGTCAGGCATAACAACGAAACATCCGGATCGTCGGACACGACTGATCCTACATGCAGCAGTGTATCGTCGGTGGAGCCATCGTCGACGATCAGGATGCGGAAGCGGTGACGAGACACCGCGCCCAGACAGCGGCGGATCTCCCTGAAGTTCTCGACAAAGGTCGATCCTTCATTGAAGACAGGAATCACAAGGCCGAGAACGGAAGGACCGGTGGATTCGGATGACATGGTTGTATCGGCCTCGTTCATCACTCGGGCGGTAGGCCAGACAAGAGAGATCCGCCGCAGACTGCACTGCTTCTTTGACGGATGCGATACGCTGGTCGAGCTTACACTATTTGCCGAGCAGGATAGAGAATGCGCGCACTCGGCGGGTGGCGATTTGGGATGAGGTCGGCCGCACTGCACCCACCACAGGTTTCCTGGATTATCCACATGGAGATAAAAGCGCTGCGACGAATGATCGGCTTCTTCTTGATTCCTGCTCCGGGATACGGCCTCGTTAGTCACTTGGGCCAACGTGGCGCGGAGCGCCAGAAGAGGCGTGACACCGGCTGAGCGGTGTCACGAGCGCGGGAGCGGGTGTTGTTCAGCAGACGGAGGTTGAGCCGGTCGACCTTCTGCACCTCCGGCGGGAGTCGGCGATCCGGATTCGCTCGGTCGCCCTGTTGCCAAATCCCGTCTTCAGGGACTTGACGATAGCGGCAGGCGTTATGGGCGACAACATCTCGTATTAAACGCGTTCAATTCCTTGAATTCTTCAAGCAGTCACAGTGCGCTGAAAGTTAAATCGGCAGCAAAGCCCGATGCCGTTAGACGACGCCTCCGGGTTGACTGGGCGGGGACTCGAAACAGAATCACAGCCGTACGCCTTATCGCCAGAAGTTCTGCGTAGAAAGCAGACTCAACAAACGTCAATGCAGTGGCCAGATCATCGACAGTCGAACATTTTTTTCACTTAAAGGTCAACGCGAGGATCGGACGGCGACCATTGATGGTCGCTCGCCCGGCAGTTCATATTTTCGAAGAGCCTGACGCGCTAAATCGATTTAGACTCTGACCGCCCCGCCCCGCCCCGCCGCCGCCTTGCCGCCGCTGCCAATCCGAGCAACGCGCTTCCGAACAACCACCCAGCCGCCGGGATCGGCACAGCGTTGACGGAAACCTTAGCCACGTCGAAACCGTCGATCGGTGTTGGTGTCTGCAGACCCCGGTCCACCACGAGTAAGTATTTGAATTCTGATCCGGCCAGTAGCGTGCCGCCCTCCTGAGCCTCCTCATTCCCAAGGCTTCCGAGCGACGTCCACTGGCTGTAGTCGATCGAAAAATTCGGCGATGCGAAGTCCCAAGAGTTGCCGGCAAAGACGTTCACACTCTCAGGCCAGTGCGAGCAAGTCGCGGTGCCCGTGCAGGTGCCGAACGTCGTCTCCCAAATCGTCACATCGCCTTTGAAGGCCGTACCGAATCCGAACACAGCGGTCCCACCGGTCCCCAAACTGCGGAACGTATTCGTGTCACCATCGAGTGCATTGCTGTCGAGATGCCGGTCATCCGAGTTCGTGATGTTCGCTTGGCCAAGCACATATTGAAACGACGCTTGGGTCGCGTTAACCATCACGGCCATCGCAGGTCCAGCCGACAAGCCGCCCGCGAGCAGGACGAAAAGGCGGGCATGTTTTCGAAAGACCGTATTCATGGAAGGCTACCCTGGTCGCTGAAACTGTTGTTTGTCGCTGTCAATCCGTGCAAACCGGAATTCCGCCAACCAAGCAAGGCAAATCTCACGCCATCTCTACCCACTAAGGTAGCCGATTCGGCTGGCACTGAGGCGGCGGGGTCGACGTGCCGCTGACCTGTTGAAGAGAGCGAGCATTCGCGACTCCCGCAGATGTTGAACTCCTACGGTCGCCAAGGCAGAACCGGGCTGTCGGGGGTTCTCCAGGTATAATCAATCTGGCAGACGGACTGATCGCTAAGTTTGAATATAAAGACGATCCACTGGACGAAGATTTCACTCTTTTGAGTCAGCGCTGAGTCAGCGCGGTGCCGTCTTCGATCAGATCAAGACAACAGTAAGATTCTCACTCAAGGGGCTCTGGTTGACAAGACGATTCAGCTACGCACCGAATCCACGATTCGGGAGCGCATCGGCCGAAGCACCATCTGGCGTTGGGGGCCGGAAGATTCCTAACACGCAGGACTGGTGTGACGGGCATCTGCGGTGAGGCTGGGTGATCGTGGTCGTGATCAACACAGAAGCCAGCAAGGCATCGCGGAGCTGAATTGCGCCCATTCGTCTCCGGTTCGTAACGAGAACGATGTCGCATCGGTCCGGCGACTTTCGGGGTCGGTCAGCCCCGGTTAAACTCATGCGAGAGAATGGCCGCGGCGCTTTCAGGCAAGCCAGATCGAGAACCAGATCGAGAAAAAAGGGAACTCGGCGGAAGCCAGACAGCATCAAACGATCGACGATCTTCTAACCTGGTCGGGAGAAGAGCGCGTCGAGCTGATCGATGGTCACATCGTTCAGCGCCCCATGGCGCGCTTCGAGCACGGTCTTGCGCAATCGGCGCTGTCCGACGAGGTCCAGGTTTTCAAACGTCGAGGCGTTCCGGACTACTGGATCAGCTCTCCGGAGGATCGGACCCTGATCGCCTATACGCTCGAGGTCGGCGGCTATCACGTCATCTTCTCCGCCAACTACCCGCCCGATACGTCATCCGGACGTGTTCGAGTGCCGCCGTTCGAAGCTGCCGAGATTGATCTCGGCTTTGTTTTCGGGATCGCGGTGTAGCCGCAATCGGGAGGAAGGCCGCTGGATGAACCTTGGCGAGGGATCGGTGCGTCGCCTGGGTGCGCTCTCGGCTTCTGGTCGCATATTGCCCGTGTTGCATGACCTGTCCTCACGATCCAGCCCTCGGCTGCCGCCAGGCGGCTCGGCGCCAATCGATCGTCGGACGGACGTCGACGGACGGGCCAGGTATCAGAGGAGTGTGCGCAAGGCGGTCCGCAGAAGCGGCAGCAATGCCGCCTTGTCGAGATCGGGGTGGCTGATGGCGCGACCCGACAGCCCGTCGAAGAGGGCCATGATGACCTCGATCGCCGCGTCGGCATCCTCGACCTCCATCCCGCGGGCTTGTCGGGCGGCGCGATGCAGGGAGCAGAGTCGCGCGCGGTTGGCGGCATCGGCGGCGCGCACGATCTCGGCGACGGCCGGATTGCGGGCGGCTTCGGCGAGGATCTCAACCTCCAGCGCGGCCTTGTTCAGGTCGGTCTTCTCGTTGAGACCGACCTCGACCCGGTCGATCATGGCCTGAAAGAGGTCGTCCTCGCACTCGAACTGAAGGACCATCTCGAGCGAGCAGTCCAGCTTGCGCTCCACCAGGGCGCCGATGATCGACTCCTTGCTCTCGAAGAAGTGGTAGATGTGGCCGGGACTCATCCCGGCTGCCTTCGAGATCTTCGCGATGCTGGTCCCGTGAAACCCCTCGCGGACGAAGCAGGCGGCCGCCGCATCGAGGATCTGTTGGCGCCTCGCCTGCCCGCGGTTGGGTTCCTGCTCTTGATTCGGCCCCTGCATTCTTCCTCCTCCGTTACCTGTTCGCGCCGTTGCGCGGGCGCTCTTTGATGACAGTGCCGCGACGAGGCTGCGCACGTATTTCCCGGCTGTGTCGACCGACGCGCCGATTGCGGATGGGTAGAGCGCAGCGAAACCCATCCTCCCCCTCACCCACACCAAAACCGTACGACGGGTTCGGTACGCCGGCACTGCGGTCGTTGAGAAAGAACAGGTCGGCGCGCGCCTTAACCCGACATCCGGCGCCGACCTGTCGGGTTACGCTGCGCTAACCCGACCTACGGCGACTGTCTGCTCGGACCTAACGGGCTCGTACCGCGCACGACACCTTCACACCTTGACCTTGTCGAATTGTCCGTCTAAAGTCCGGTCACGAACTAGAATGAACGTTCACTCTACAACAGTCAACGATCGACACCTCAAACAGTCGACATTAACACCGCACTTCGAGGTATCTCATGGGATCCGCCCGCCGTCAGATCGGCATCGCCCTCGCCTTGCCGATCGGCATCGCACTGCTCCTCGCCGGCTGCAATCAGACGCCCGGTAGCAGCGCCGCGCCCGCGGCACCTCCGCCGCCCGAGGTCGGCACGGTCACGATCGTCGCCCGCCCGACCACCCTGACGACCGAGCT
>JBGSKP010000155.1:0-3301 GCA_041741175.1 Thiocapsa sp.
CCTTCATGAGCCGGGACTTGGGTCAGCACGCCCGACTGCGGCGCGATGATCTTGATCAGCCCTTGCTCCGGGGCCAGCCAGCCGCTGAGCCGTGCCTTGCGGGTGTATTCACCGAACGCGAACAGTCCGAGCACGCCCAACACCAGGACCGCCGCAAGGGCCGTGTAGAGCGTGTGCGAGAGCTTCGGCACCAGGAGAACCGTCCCCAACCAGCGGTCCTGCTGCTCGGCGAGCGCCTCGGTGCGGAACAGCTCACCGGTGCGGGACGGCTCGGGCGGCGTCTCGGAAGAGGGCCTGGTCTGGGGCTGGGTCGGGGCTTGGGCCTGCGCCTCTGTCCGGGCCTGTGCCGGCAACCGGGTGTCGTGGCTTGGGGTGGTCACGTCTGGGAGACGCTGTGTTCTTTGATCTCGAAACGGACCTCGACCAGTTTCTCCAGTCGTCGCGCGCGCAGCAGGGTGCGGATCTTAGGATCGTAAAAGTCCTTCAGAATCGGCGGTCTGGCCGCCTTGAAATAGAAGGCGGGGTCGTCCACGACCGTCTGTGCTGCCGCGACCTCCAGCTCGTCGCGCCGGGTCACGGTCTGGATCACGGCAGGCGCGTGGGTGATGCCCGCCGCCAGCAGGGCGCAGGCCCGATGATACCCGTTGTGCAGGACCATCCGGCTATCGGAGCGGATCACGCTCAGGAAATTCGATCCGTAGCCGACGACCAGTCCGACGACTCCGCCGATCGGGCCGACGCTGTCATAACCGGTGATCTGGTCGGCCCGAAGCAGCGCCGTGTCGAGAAACCGCAGATCGTTCGAATCCGATATGAAGACGAACCGATCGGTACCGAGCCGTCGGATGCTCACCGGCGGGTCGCGCCGCTCCAGCGGCTGACAGAAGTGGAAGAGGCCCTCAAGGCCGGGTAGGGGATCAAGTCGGGCCTGGAGCGCCTGGATAAAGGGCCGTGTCACGCGGCGCTGCGAGACGACGACCTTTGCCAGCTCCACCATACCGAAATGGGTCGGCATGCGGTCGAATGTCTGCAGAAAACTCGTGGTTTTCGCCAGCTCGTCAGCCAGCGGTACGAGCACAGCCGGCAGCTCCAGGCATTCGGCCTCGTCCGCGATGCCCGCCTCGCTCGATTCCAGCTCGCCGTAGTAATCGTTCGCCGTGCGCCAGGAGTCAACCAGTGTTTTCCGGTCGATGGTGTCGCCACCTTCGACGACGCGCTTCACGTAGTCCAGGTAGTCGACCAGCGGAGGTTGTCCGAGAAGCCAGATCTGCTCCTGGATCCCCGACTCGTCACGCCGGCTGTTCGCCAACCCTTTGATCCTGGTGTTGTCCGTCAAGTGCGTCCTCGTCTTGCCCGCTCGTGTCGAACGCCCCGCAGAGATGTCTGCGGGCGCGTCCTTACAGCAGCGCCGCACGCGGCGGCGCGGACGTTCAGCTCAGCTGCTGCTGCTACGGCTCCCGCCGCTTCTGCTGTTGCTTCTGCTGTTGCTTCTGCTGCCGGCCCGGTTCTTTCGTCTGCGTTTCACCTGCTTCTTTCCCTTGCCGCCGGCACCGTATACCTGTTGGATTTCTTCATTTAAAAGGTCACGCATTGCATTTCTCCATGAGCGAGTGCCCACGCTGAGCACGGGCTAAGTATGTCGATCGCAACGTCTAAACTAAACAGCGTATCTGTGTAAGTCGCCGTTTCTTCCCAAACTTTAATCAAATTCTATTGATTGTCTCATCTTGTGGATCAATCGCGATCCAGTGCAACGCAGTGAACTGATGGGCTTGCTCTCCAGGTGTCCTGCCGATTCGATGAATGATGCCTGGGCGGCTGTTGTGAGCGATCAGTCCTGTTTCTGCTATTCCGTATAAATACTGAAGGCACTGCCGAACGCGCGCATCGCACCGGATCTGTCCGATCTCGCCCGGCCTGTGGGGTTCGCGGTTACACTGAAGGCTGCATCCGCCGATCCGCTCAACGCCGCCCCGAGACCCTCATGACGATCGTTGTTCTCGCCGAGAAACCCAGCGTGGCGCGCGACATTGCGCGGGTGTTGGGTGCGCAGCGCCGGGGCGAGGGGTTTCTCGAAGGCAATGGCTACCGGGTGACCTGGGCGATCGGCCATCTGGTCCACTTTGCCGAGCCGGACGACTACGAGGAGGTGTCCGGCGCCAACTGGGCGGGACGGTGGTCGGCGGATCAGCTCCCGATGATCCCCGAGGCGTGGAAGCTCAAAACCGCGAAGCAGACCGCGGCCCAGTTCAAGCTCGTCAAGGCACTCATCACGGCACCCGATACCGAGCGTCTGGTGTGCGCGACGGACGCCGGCCGCGAAGGCGAGCATATCTTTCGCCTCATCTATCAGCATGCCCGCTGCAGAAAGCCCTTCGACCGACTCTGGATCTCCAGCCTGACCGACGAGGCGATCCGCGAGGGCTTTCGGGCGCTGCGTCCCGGCCAAGCCTACGATCATCTCGCCGATGCGGCGCGTGCCCGTGCGCAGGCGGACTGGTTGATCGGTATGAACCTCACGCGGGCCTACACGGTGCACAACCGTGTGCTCTGCACCATCGGGCGGGTGCAGACGCCGACCCTGGCGATGATCGTCGCTCGCGATCAGACGATCGCCGCCTTCGCCAAGGCATTCTTCTACGAACTGGTGGCGCATCTGAGCACATCGGATGCGGCGCGCTTCGATGCCCGCTATATCCGCGACGGCGAGACCCGCATCGAGAAGAAGGAAGAGGCCGAGCGGCTGCATCGCGAGCTGAGCCCCCACCGCACCGGCACGGTGACCAAGGTCGAGAAG
Source organism: Thiocapsa sp. (assembly GCA_041741175.1). GTDB lineage: Bacteria > Pseudomonadota > Gammaproteobacteria > Chromatiales > Chromatiaceae > Thiocapsa. The sequence goes on from JBGSKP010000155.1 coordinate 2,798, forward strand.
AAGATCCGCACCGTCCGACCGCCGCCGCTCTACGATCTGACCAATCTGCAACGCGACGCAAACCGGCGATTCGGCTTCACCGCCGCGCAGGTGCTCGAGCACGCCCAGGCGCTCTACGAGACCCACAAGCTCATCAGCTATCCCCGCACCGAGAGCCGCCACATCTCCGAGGACATGTTGCCCGAGCTGCCGGGCATCCTGAAGGGCCTGCAACATCCGCTCGCCGCCGAGGCGTTGGGCCGGCTCCAGGCGGGCCACCGGCTGAGCAAGGCGTATGTGGATCGCACCAAGCTGACCGACCATCACGCCATCCTGCCGACCGGTAAGACACCCTCTCCCGATTTGCCGCCCGCGCTGCGCAAGATCTGCGACTTGGTGGCCACGCGCTTCGTGGCGGTCTTTCTGCCGGATCAGCGCATCGAGGAGACGCGGGTGGAGGTCGCGATCGGCGATGCGACCTTCCTGGCGCGCGGTGCGCTGGTGCTCGATCTCGGCTGGAAACGC
>JBGSKP010000156.1:0-3112 GCA_041741175.1 Thiocapsa sp.
CGGCAGCGGCGCAGCCGCCCGCGCGGACCGCTTTCGGGACGCTCAGCTCGGGCAACGCCTTCAATCCACAGATCTCGGTCTTCCTTGATGGCAACTATTATCACGATGGGATCGACGGTGAAGGCTCATCGCTGGCCGGACGCGCCTATCAACCGACACTCGGACCAGCGCATGCGGATCATGGTGACGAGCACGACCATGCTGATCACGCACACGGCGCTGCGCAGAACGGCTTCAACTTCACCGAAGCTGAGCTCGCGTTTTCGGCGACGGTCGATCCTTACTTCGATGCCGCGCTCTTTGTCGCGATCGACGGGGATGGCAATGTCGAGCTGGAGGAAGCTTATTTCCAGACCCGCAGCCTGCCGGCCGGTTTGCGCATTAAAGGGGGCAAATTCCTGAGCGATTTCGGCTACATCAATCGGCAGCATCCTCATCAGTGGGACTTCGCCGATCAAAACCTGCCTTACCTCAATCTGCTCGGTCCGCACGGCCTTCAGGACACCGGCCTTCAGCTCACCTGGCTTCCCGATCTGCCCTTCTATACCCTGCTCGGCGTGGAGGGCCTGCAGGGCAATCAGGAGATCTTCGGCGCCACGCTCGGCGATGACGACCAGGCGGCGCTGGAGCTCGGCGACACCAAGGACGGCCCGCGGCTCTGGACCGCTTTCGCCAAGGTGGCGCCGGACCTCGGGGCCAATCACGCGCTTCAACTCGGGCTGTCGTACGCCAATAATAGCCAACATCAAGCCGTGCAGGAGCACACCCACGCGATCCACGATGACTCGGCTGACGATCACGAGGGTCACGCGGATCACGCGGATCACGCCGTCGAGATTCATCGCAACGGCCTGGCCGGGGACGCGCAGCTCTGGGGTGTCGACCTGGTCTACAAATACGACGGTGGCGGCGCCTATGGACACAAGGACTTCAAGTTTCAGAGCGAATATCTACGCTCGATCAAGGATATGCGGATCACCGCGAGCGCCCACCCGGAGATCATCGGTGCAGGCCGCACCTTCACGACGGATGGGCTCTATGCCCAGGCGATCTATGGCTTTCTCCCGAAATGGACCACCGGCGTGCGTTACGACGTGCTTGGGATAACCAACGACATCAGCGGCGGCGGCAGCAACGCGAGCTTCGGGTCCTCGGAGCGCTGGACACTGGACGTCACCTGGAATCTCTCCGAATTCTCCCGACTGCGCGCCCAGTATGCGCACAACGACATCCTGGAAGCCCCGGGCGAGCGCGCCCGCTTCGATGCCTTTTATCTGCAGTTCCTGGTCAGTCTAGGCGCCCATGGTGCGCACGCCTTCTGAAACCGCGCCCCGTGGAACAGGCGCGGTTCGCCCTGGCCCGGATGTCTCGGCTGTTTGCAATGGCTGCGTGGGCGCGGTTTCAGGATTGATCTATTTATTCAATTGCGCTCGAGGCCGGGCGCTTCACGCTGACGGCGGTTGGCCCCTGAGTCACCGCAGGAGTGTTTGATGATCAAAGGTTTTATGTGGGCAATGCTGATGGGCATGCTGGCCGTCGGAACGGCGCAGGCAGTGAGTCTGGAGGTTGTTGCCACCAGCACCAGCATGGGTGCGCTCGCGCGCACGATCGGCGCTGAGCGCGTCCAGGTTACCATTCTGGCCTCCCCGGAGCGTGATCTGCACAGCCTTCAGGCCAAGCCGACCATGATTCGCGCATTGCGCAACGCCGATCTGCTGGTTGCCGTGGGCGCGGAGCTGGAGGTCGGTTGGCTGCCTGTGGCGATCGCGAGCGCCGCCAATCGGCAGATCCTGCCCGGTCAACCGGGCTATTTCGAAGCCGCCGCGCAGGTCGATCTGCTTGACGTCGGCTCGCCGGCGGACCGCGCAATGGGCGACGTCCATCCGACCGGAAACCCGCACGTCAACATGGATCCGGTGCGCATGGCCCGCATTGGCACCGCCCTCGGCGAGCGCATGGCCCTGCTCGATCCGGCCGGAGCCAACAGCTATCGGACCAATGCGACCGACTTCTCCGCGGCCGTCGAGCAGCACATGGGCGGCTGGCAGGATCAGCTTGCGGACGCACCGGGCGCGGTCCTCTATCATCGCGACGCGATATATCTCCTGGAGCGCTTTTCAGTGCCTCTGCTCGGAACCATTGAAGAGACACCCGGCGTTCCGCCGACGGCCAGGCAGATCAAGGCACTTGCCGATCGGCTACGCGGTGGCTCGGGCGTAATCCTCTACGCCCCGTATCATTCCGCAAAGTCGCCGACGCGTTTGGCCGAGGATTTGGGATGGAACGCGCACAGCCTCATGCTCGAACCGCCACTCGACGCCGATGGAACCGGTTATCTCGACCACATCGGCCGTTGGGTCGACGTCCTGTCGCCGGCACGGTGAGTTCACCGTTACTGCGGGTCGACCATCTCGTCGCCGGATACGGACGCCCGGTCGTCGGGCCGATCTCGCTCGATATCCTGCCCGGCGAGGTGGTGGGTCTGTGGGGAGCCAATGGCTGCGGGAAGTCCACGCTGCTCAATGCGATCGCCGATCGGGCCGATGTGCTTACCGGACGCATCGTGCGAATGGCGGGACTCGTCCTTGCGTATCAAGAGCAACATCCCGTGCGCCTGCCGACGATGCCGGTGACGGGTCGCGAGCTTCTCGGTTATGCCGGCGCCTCGACGCAGAGCATGCCGGCCGACCTTCAGCCGGCTTTGCGACAGCGCCTCGATCATTTAAGCGGCGGACAGTATCAACTTCTGTGCGTCTGGGCCGCCCTGGCCGGTCCGGCTGATCTGATCCTGCTCGATGAGCCCACCAACAATCTCGACCCCGAACGAGAGGCGCTGCTGACCGGGATGCTGCGCAGACTTGAGCGGGTTGCGGATAGACCGGTCGGCGGGCGCGCCGCCGGGCGCGGCGTGCTGCTCGTCAGCCACGAACGGCGCTTTCTCGATGACGCCTGCACACGGGTGATCCGGATCGCATGAGAGTGATCAGGTGAGGTTGATCACATGAGCTGGGTGGATCTCTTGCTCGACCCACTCTTTCGGCTGCCGCTGCTGACCGGGTGTGCAGTCGCGCTGGTGCTGCCCCTGATCGGCGCCCTGCTGATGCTGCGCGAC
>JBGSKP010000157.1:0-2637 GCA_041741175.1 Thiocapsa sp.
CGGCCCCTGCGTAATCTTCTTGCGGGTGACGGTACGGCCGGCGCGCAGTCGCGCCTGAGCCGCCCCGATGACCAGCTCGGCGATCCGCTCGCCCTCGGCCACATGCTGATTCAGCCAGAGACTGAAGGCGTCCTTGACCACACCCGAGACGAAGGCCGCGCACTCGCGCGAGGACAGCCGCTCCTTGGTCTGCCCGGAGAACTGCGGCTCGATCAGCTTGACCGAGAGGATGTAGCTGACCCGGCCCCAGACATCCTCCGGGGCGACCTTCACGCCGCGCGGCAGTAGGTTGCGGAACTCGCAGAACTCGCGCACGGCTTCGGTCAAACCGGTGCGCAGCCCGTTGACATGGGTACCGCCCTGCACGGTGGGGATGAGGTTCACATAGCTCTCGGCGACCGCGTCGCCGCCCTCCGGCAACCAGCCCAGCGCCCAGCTCGCCGCCTCGTTGGTCCCTTCCAGGTCGCCGACGAAGAGCTGCGACGGCCGGGTTTCGGCCCCGTTGAGTGCTTGGAGCAGATAGTCCTTCAGACCGTCCTGATAGCACCAGACCTGCTCCTCCCCGCTCGCCTCGTCGCGAAAGCGAACCTCGAGTCCGGGACAGAGGACGGCCTTGGCCTGCAGCAGGTGGGTCAGCGGACGTGTGGCGATCTTGGGCGTGTCGAAATACTTCGGATCCGGCCAAAACCGCAATCGGGTGCCGGTGTTGCCGCGCCCCACACTTCCAAGCTGAACGAGATCACTCGCCTTCTCGCCGCCTGCGAAGGCCATGTGGTGCTCGTGACCGACGCGTTTGACCCAGACATCCAGGCGTTGCGACAGCGCATTCACGACCGAGACGCCAACGCCGTGCAGACCGCCGGAGAAGCGATAGTTGTCGCCGTTGAACTTGCCCCCCGCGTGCAGCTTGGTGAGGATGACCTCCACGCCCGGCAGTCCCTGCTCGGGGTGGATATCCACCGGCATGCCGCGCCCGTCGTCGCTCACCTCGAGCGAGCCGTCGGCGTAGAGCGTCACCTCGATCCGGCGGGCATGTCCGGCGAGCGCCTCGTCGACGCTGTTGTCGATGACCTCCTGGGCGAGGTGGTTGGGACGGGTGGTGTCGGTGTACATCCCGGGGCGCTTGCGCACCGGGTCGAGGCCGCTGAGGACCTCGATGGCTGAGGCATCGTAGTTGCCGGTCATGGGGACTGTGGGTCGATCCTGTCTGTTGTCGTGGTCGGGTTGGAATGGGTTTACGGTCGAGGACCAACGGGACTAGCTTGCTTGCTCGCCGGCCAGCCCGCTAAGGCACGATGCCGCGCGCCACCGGCAGGTGCAGAAGTCTCCCCGCGCGAATGAATCCGGCATCGAGCGTCAAGATCGTTTCGGCGCCTTGTCCCGCCGCGATCGCCAAGTGCAGCGCATCGCCGGCGCGCAAACCGGTCCCGGGCGTTTCCAGGTATCGTGCAGCAACGGCAAAATCAGCCGCGGTCGGCACGAGCAACAAAAACGACTCATCCAGAATACGTGCGAGCTCGCGACGAACCGCCTCGGCCTGCGTGTCGGACAGCTCGCCCATGCGTCGCTTGCGCGAGATCAGACTCGCCAGCTCGACCCGGGTCCAGAGACTCGTTGTGAGGTCTCCCGGCTGCACTGTCATGACGAATGACTCGACTGCGTCGCTGGTTTCCTCGGCAATGACCAACGGCGCGACAAAGCTGGTATCCAGGTAGACCATCAGTAGCCTTCGTCGCGCAGCTCCCGAATCAGCTCCGCGCTCGGTCTGTCCGCCTGCGGCAAACCGGAACGGAACTGCGCGAGCGAGCGCAGGGCCTTCTTCGGCTGGGCGATCGGGACCAGCTTGGCCACAGGCTGCCCGCGACGGGTGATGATGGTCTCCTCGCCGCTCTGGGCCTTGCTCACAAGCTCGCTCAGATGCGCTTTGGCTTCCGCCAGATTGACTGCACCCATGGTCGGCTCCGAATGGTTACATTGTTGGTCATCATGATAGCGCAGAACCGTCGCGCATGATTGTCGGGCGGTGCCAAGCCCGGCGCACCGGCGCCGAGCTTGGTGGGGCTTGCGGTTTGACCCGTCCGAAGCGCTGGGGTAACTTAACCCAACCCCCGAAAGACCTTAAACCGCGTCCGGCCAGAACCCGTTGGATTCAACCGAGCGGCGTTATCCAACGAAGCATCGGGATCCGTTCAGGACGCGGTTCAATCGCATGAAAAAGCCAGTCGCTCCGCCCCCGCCTTCCTTCGAGCAGTCGCTCGCCGAGCTGGAATCGATCGTCGATGCCCTCGAGAAGGGCGAGATGAGTCTCGAAGAGTCACTGACCGTTTTCGAGCGCGGTATCGGCCTGACCCGTGCTTGTCAACAGGCGCTGGACGTGGCCGAGCAACGCGTGCGCATCCTCACCGACACTCGGCCCGATGCCGGACCTAGGTCCGAATCCGGTTCCGATCTAGAGCCTTTCGAATCCAATGACTGACACCACTCTGGACGACTTCCGCGCGCGTTGCTGCGCCCGCGTCGAGGCCACGCTCGACGCACTCCTGCCGCCCGCAAACGTACAGCCGTTTCGGCTGCACGAGGCCATGCGCTACACGGTCCTCGGCGGCGGTAAACGCATCCGCCCGCTCCTGGCCTATG
>JBGSKP010000158.1:0-9140 GCA_041741175.1 Thiocapsa sp.
AACCCAGCAGCAGATTGATCACGGTGGTCTTACCCGCCCCGCTGCTGCCGACCAGGGCGACACGGCTGCCGGCCGGAACCTCGAACGACATGCCGCGCAGGGCGTCGCGGCCCTCTTCGTAGCTGAAATGGACGTCGTCGAAACGCAGCCCGAAGGGGCTCGGGGCCTCCAGGAGCGCCGCGCCGGGCGGTGCCTGGTCGGCATGTGGCCCAGACTGGAGATGGGTTGCGAGACCAGACCGGAGACCGGCCGGGAGCTGGGAAGACGACCGCGACTGGAACGGCGGCTCGGCTTCGAGCACGTGGATCATCTGCTCGGCGGCAGCAGCCGCAGCCATGCGGGCATGGTATTGGGTGCCCATGTTGCGCAGCGGCGCGTAGAACTCCGGTGCCAGCATGAGGATGAACAGACCCTGCAGATAAGTAATGTGCGGTAAGGACGTCATCCAGTCGGGCATCGGCATCACCAGACCGTAGAGTCGAAAGCCGACAAAGACCGCAATGATCGCAATGCCGATCGCGGCGAAGAACTCCAGGACGGCCGACGACAGAAAGGCGACACGCAGAACCTGCATGGTGCTGCTGCGGTAAGCGTTGGCGATCCGCGCGACCTCGTCCGCCTCGCGCCGGCTCGCCCCGAACAGCTTCAGTGTCGTCAAACCCTGGATGACGTCGAGAAAGTGCGCGCTCATGCGCGTGAGCTCCTTCCACAGACGCTGATTCTTGCCCTGGGCATTGGAACCGATAATGATCATAAAGAGCGGAATCAGCGGGGCGGTCACCAGCATCACCAGCCCGGCCACCCAGTCCGCCGGGAAGACCACCACCAGAATGATCGCCGGTAAGATCATGGTCAGGGTCATCGCCGGGACAAATCGGGAGTAATACCCCTCAAGGTCGTCGATGCCTTTGGTGAGGATCTCCACCAGGGCACCGCTGCGCTCGTTGGCCAGGTAACCCGGACCCAGACGCTGCAGCTGACGGTAGAGCCGATCGCGCAGGGCATTGCGAACCAGGGCGGCGGCCTGAAAGGCCGCGCACTCGCCGAGCCAGACGGTCAAGCCGCGCAGGATGAACAGACCGAGCAGCCAGCCCATGAATGAGCCGATGTCCGTCAGACCGGCGCCCTCGAAGATCACCGCATTCAGGATCAGAGCCAGCAGCCACGCCTGGGCGATGGCGAGCAGACCCTGAACAACGCCGAACACGATCGTACGGGTCAGCGCCTTGCCGGCGAGTGGACGGTGTGACTTGAGCCAAGCATTGACGGACATGGTGCAAATTGCCTAAAGGCTGGTCCTGATGACCTGAGTGCGAGGAGGATAAGGAAGCGAGTGCCAGCGGGGCAATGAAAAATCACGTTGGTACTAAGGAAAAGCAGATCCAGGCACGGAGGGACCCATCAATCGGGTCGGGACTGTCCGACGGGAGCAGCGCAGCCCGGCTGGCCGCAACCCCGATCAGTGCAGCTGAACGGCATCCAGCGCCGAGGGTCTGCCGGGACAGGCTCCCGAAGAGTGATCAGCAGCAGTCAACATAGACGAAGCGGCTTCCAGCCGCTTCGAGCCGGCCGCAAGCCGGCTCGAAGCACCGGGGCAACCCCGCGCCCGCTACGACTACGGCGCTCGCTGTTTCAGCCTCGCATGGACAGCCGCTAAACCGCCGGAGGCTGCGACAGCTTTTGGGGCACCTTCTGGATCTTGCCCGTGTCGTAGCCGAGCCCGCCGAGAAAGGCGACGATCTCGTCGTATTTCGCCTGCGGGATCTCGAGTGCGCGTGCCATGATCCAGACATAATCGCGCTTGGATCGGCCGATGACGGTGATGCTGTAGTCCGGATCGAGCCAGACGATCCGAAAATCCGCCTTGAAGGGCCAGACGAACTGCATCCACCAGAGCGCGTTGGAGGAGTCACGCACGAAGCCGGTGGGATGGTGGGTCTTCAGCGGACCATCGAACCCGTCCTTGTTGAAGGTAAAGGTGGTCGCAATCGTGCCATCCGGATTCAGGGCGTAGGACTCGATCGCGTTATGGGCACCTTTCTCAACGAAGGTCGGGATATTCGCGATCACGTACCAGGGGCCCATGAAGCGTTCGAGATCGACCTGTTTGACGGTATCCATGGGTGCGCCTCCTTCTTCGGTGCAGCCGCTCGCGAAGGCGAGCATAAGGGTGATGAGGAACAGAGAGGAAATCGATTTCATGTCGGTGCGATCCGTTGATAACGCAGTGTCTTGCCCTTGCCAGTATCGCTTTCCAGACCGACCCAGCCATGCTCGTCCGAGTACCAGAGAACAAGCTCCAGCTCGTCGGTGACGAGCTTATAGCGTGCGGCGGCGATCTCTTCACCGCCGAACCTGACCGCTTCGGTTCCCTGCGCCTGGATCTGCACCGGGACCAGCTCACCGGTCTGAGGATTCAGAAGACGATCCTGCTGCAGAAAATCGCGGTCCCAGTAGGCAAAGGTCATGACACAACCGGGCAAACGCCGCGACTCGCCGTTCACCGATAGGTCAAGCGCCCCGCCGGCCCCGTCGCCGCGGACCCGGTAGTCCTTGCCGTTATCGTCGGTGCTCGCATCGATTGTTTGCAGACAGCCGTCCTGCCAGGTTTCCTGGCTCTGATGGCGATACCGGTAGGCTGTGAAAATCCAGAAGTTGATATCGAAACTGGCCCGACTGGAGACCTGCGCCGCGTCGCCCTGCGAACGGATGTCAAAACTGTGCTCGCCGATCGGATCCTGGTCGAGAAACACCTGGAACATCAGATTTCCTGATTCGATGGCAGCCGATGCGGCCGTCCCGGTGCCGATCAGCAGTGCGGCGAGGCTCGCCCGGCACCAGAGCCAACCGCGGCCTGCCCGGGGTAAGCGTTTCCTGCGCGACGACTCGAATGCGCTCCATCTCGTTGTCATTGGACTTCCTCCTGGTTTAGTTTTTGGCTGGTTGAATTCTGGCTGTACGAATCCGGTACCTGTGCGGTTCCACTGCGCCTGTCAGGAGGCGGCACCACGACGCGGCGGCCCCGGAAAGAAGGCGTTAGTGCGTGCGATATAGTCGCGATAAGCCGGGCGGCGCTCGCCGATATCCTTCTCCAGCAGCGCAACCCCGGACACGCGCAGCAACAGGAAGGTCATGAGTATCGGCGAGAGGATCGACCACCAGCCGCCCGCGGCGAGCGCGAACAGAAAATAGCCCCACCAGATGCAGGCTTCTCCGAAATAATTCGGATGGCGGGTGTAGCGCCACAATCCCCGATCCATGACTTTACCCCGGTTCTCGGGATTGGCCTTGAAGTCCGCAAGCTGCTGGTCGCCGACGGCCTCGAAGAAGAGTCCGATCAGCCAGAGCACGACCGCGCCATAGTCGAGCCAACCGAGCGGGGTGAGGCCGAGCGTAGCGACCAGCAGGGGCAACGCGATGATCCAGGCGAGGATCGCCTGCAAACCAAACACGAGATAGAGGCTCTTCCAGCGAAAGCCCGGCTCGTTCTCGGCGCGGATGGCCTGATAGCGACGGTCTTCGCCGTGCCCCCGGTTGCGTTTGGTGATGAAAACGCTTAGGCGCACAGCCCAGAGCGTCACCAGAAAGAACACCAGATAGGCCCGCTCGCCAACCTGCGGCGCACCCAGCAGGAAGACCGCAGTCATCAGCAGGAAGAACAGCGACCAGAGCGAATCGACGATACTGACATCGTTTAGTTTGAGGCTGACGAGCCAGGCGCCAAGGCCCATGGCGAGCGCCGCGGCGAGGCCGGCAAGATACAGATCCAGATCAAACACGAGTGCTCTCCTCGGCAAGTGACGATGAGGGGTGGGCCTGCGAGAATCCCGCGCCGTCGAAATGCCGCGCCATCCAGACGACGAGCGGCAGCAGAAACGACCAGCCGCCAGCGAGAACGACCATGGCGACAAGCGTATCCGGAAAGGCCACGGCGCCCAGCTTATAGCCGCCAAAAAAAGCCAGCGGACCACCGATGGCGCCGAGCAGGGAGGCCAGATACCAGCGGCCTTTCAGCCAACCCAGCGAGACGTTCAGTGTGGTGGTAAACGCCACCCACATGGCGACGATCCAGACCGGCGCAAACCAGGGGACGATTTGCCCTGAGGGATACTCGAGGAATCCGAATCGCACCAGAAGGCCGTCCCAGAGGCCGCCCAGCAGGCCCACCAGCACCATCAACAGGACCTCGCGGGTCGGCTCGCTTGCCAGGCTCAGGTGCAGGGAGACGACCAGCGCAACCACGCCCACGCCGAGCCAGGGGAGCCCATGGGCTCCGCCCAGAACGCAAGCGAGCCAGGCGATCTGAAACACAACAAGGTTAATGATGATTCTTTGTACGGGTTTGGCTATGAGCATGGTTTGGGTTCCGGTGCTCGCGGCGCGAGCCGATAGGCAATGACGCTCTGAAGACCAATAGACATCGAGGTCGAAATGGGTTCGCCGCGGCGAGACTCATGTATCATTCCCGGACACCTGTTTTGTCCCTTCTCATGACTACCCGAGAGAGATTTTAAATGTCCGTACGTCTTCTGAACCGTGTCGCCATTTCCGCAACCGCAGCAGTCCTGGTCGTCGGCTGTGCCGCGGACGGGTCGGGATTGACCGAGACCGGCGCCGGTGCGGCCATCGGCTCGGCGACCGGCGCCGCTGCCGGGGCCATCATCGGCTCCTTCGGCGCCAATGCAGGACGCGGCGCTTTGATCGGTCTCGTCGGCGGAGCCATCGCCGGCTCGATCGTCGGAGCTTATATGGAGGAGCAGCGGCGGGATTTCGAGAAGGCACTGGCCGATGAGATCTCCAGCGGCATGATCAGCATCGAGCAGATGCCGAACAACGAGCTGCTGGTGCGGATGACCGGGGCCACCACTTTCGAGATCGATTCGGATCGCATCCAGCCCGGGTTCTTCAGCACCATGGACAAAATCTCGGCAATCGTGCGCAAGTACGGCAAGACCGAGCTGATGATCGCCGGACACACCGACAGCACCGGCTCGGCCGAGCATAATCAACTGCTATCCGAACGGCGCGCCGGCGCCGTCGCCGGATATATGGAGTCCGACGGCGTCCTTCCGCAACGTATCATCTCCAGAGGGTTCGGGAAGGCTCAGCCGATTGCCTCGAACGAGACCGAAGCGGGCCGCCAGCTCAACCGGCGGGTGGATATCACAATCGTTCCCATCACAGCCTGATCGTCCTGTCGCCCTCGCACCACCCTTTATATCGATAAGCATGCCCATCTCCCGAGCGCGCCGCTGCCGGGTTCCCGCCTGCTGCTGGCCGAAGACAAGCAGATTAATCAGCAGGTTGCAGGTGATCTGCCGATCGCGTCCGGCCTGGCCATCGATGTCGCCGACAATGGCGCTCAGGCGGTCGCGGTGGCCGAGCTGACCGCCTAAGGCGCCATCCTGACGGATCTGGACATGCCCGTGATGGATGGTTTGGAGGCGACCCGGCGGATCCGCGGGCTCCCGGACGGCCACCGCACCCCGATCATCGCCATGACCGCGCGCGCATTCGAGGATGATCCCGCCGCACTGGCACGGCTTCGGGCATTGCGGGTGCGTCACTGAGACGTCGACCCACAGTCGGCCAAGCGGATTCGGCCAGTCCCCTCATCCGGCCGCACAGCAGCACAGGCGCAGGGGTCGCGCCAATGATCGAGTTGACCCGATACCGAAACACTCGGGGCGTGACGAGCATAGACGCGGCGGCGATCAGGCAGACCGGGCGCACGCCGGACCCGGCACGGCGAGACTCGCGCGCGGTATGGCTGCCGGCGAACCTGCCGATCCTTGTCGTGGTGATGGGCGAGGCGCCGACCTGCAGGTCATGCAGGGCCCCCTTTCCCTATGTGGCACTCATGGACCGGGCACGGCAGTCTACCGGCAATGATCTGCCGCTTAGCGAAGGCGACCTTTATCGCTGCGAAAACGATGCGGCGATTGCCGCGCGTACGGCCGCACTGCAAGCCCTGGTGAAACAGGATCCGAACAACCCGGCGGCCGCGCTGGAGCTGGTGCGTCTGCAGGTCATCACCGATTCAGCACCCAATCAGGTTCGACCCCTGGCTAAGACAACAACGCTCGGGCGATTGAACGGCCGCGCATGCGAGGTCCGATCGCTGCGATCCTAAGCGGCTGCCGCAAGCGGCTCGTGCGAGAGACACTTCTTGGGACAAACCCGCGAGCAGGCCTGACAGCCGATGCAGTCGAGCGCGTCCTTCAGATTCATGACCATGCCCGGCGCCTCGTCGAAGTCGTCGTCGCCCTCGTCCTCGAGCTCCTCAAGGTCGAGGTCCTCGCGATCGACCAGCTCGAAGACGTCGCGCGGGCAGACCTTATAACAGCGACCGCAGCCGATGCAGTTGTTTTGGTTGATGCTCTCGATGAACGCAGGCGTCCATTCGACGCCGCCACGGGTAATGCCGGTGATGACACTCATGGGTGTTTCTCCATGTTCTGAAAATGGGTTCGTTCAAGCACTCTCGGCCTGCGCCGCCTTGAGCGCGGCACTGGCTTGCGCCCAGGCCAGGCAGGCGTCATACGTGGCCTGAGCGATGCCCGGGATCTCCTCGTAACCCGCTGGCAACCGATCCTCCACCAGATCATGCAGCTCCCCGGCCCGCTCGGTGGCGATCCGTTTCGCCTTGCTTACGGCCTTCTCCAAGGCACGAATCTCATCGCCCGTCATCCCAGCAACCCCCGCAGACTATTGATAATTTATCAACCAGTTAAATCGCGCCCCGCCAAGGTCGTGGACACCCACGATGCCCAACCACCCTAGACAGGACGCAGGTCACAAAGCGCGCGATTTAAAGGCCCGCCACCTTAGAATGCACCCCGATCAGCTCGAGCGCGACGGACAGAACCTTATCGGCCTCATCCTTCATCTTCGACAGGCTCGGGAAGCCGAACCGGTGCACGTCGCGCAGCGAGCGGTCCAACACCACCAACTTGCCGACCGTAATGACGACGCGCCCGAACCCTTCGTGGCTAAGGTAAACCAGCGGCACGGCCATCAGTCCGCATTCGGACTCGATCATGGCCGAGATGGCGTTGTAGTACGCCTTGATCCGTGCGACGACGGTCTCGTCCGGATCGCCGACCAGCGGGATCTGCTGGCGCTTCTCCTTGGTCAGGATGAAGGGCTCCAGAAGCTCGGCGGTGGAGAGTGCATCGAACTGGCCGTAGGGGTCGATCGCGCGCATTTGGCGGTCCATCTCGACCACGAATTGGGACTGCATCAGCCCCTGGTCATCGGCGATTCCGGCAGGTGTCTCGGTCATGGTGATCTCCTCTTCGAAGTGGCCGTCCGTTCAGGACGTGTGGTTTGTGCAGATTGCAGTTCAGAACAGCATCGGAATCTCAACCTCGGCGGAGCCCCACCGGCGGACCAGAACCGGGCGATACTGCTCGCGGGCGGATTGCCCGCCGGTCAGGCGGCCGCTCAGCCAGAGTCCGCCGCCCAGTCCAGCGATGCCGATCAGGGCCACGGCCCCCTCACTCACACCGAGTCGTGTCGCCAGGCCCGCCGCGGCGATCAGGAACACCAGCGGGAGCAGGTAGGCAACAAACGAGGCGCGCACCAGGGTTCCGTCCGGGATGCCGATCACGACCTGCTCGCCGAGGCGCAGCCCCTGTGTATCCTCGATCCGGAATCGGCTGCGCGACACGCCGAAGAGCTTGGAGACCACCGATGTTCCGCAGCTTCCGGCACTCTCGCAGTGACCACAGGCGCTCTGTCGGACGGTTTCCACCCAGGCGACACCGGGGCCAAGGTCGACGACGGTGGCGGAGGTCTCGATCATTCGCTCCAGCCCTCCGCCTCCATGGCGTCAAATCGACCGTTGCGCGCCGGCTCCCGACTGGCCATGGCGCGCGCGAGCCACGCACTGGGGCCCTCCCTGAGTTCGCACTGCAAATCGCGTATCAGGCTGCTGACCGAGACCCCGGCGGCAACCTTGATTGGCTGGATACCCTTGGCACGAAGCTGGCTGACCGCCGAGGCTCCGACCGCCTCGCAGTAGACGACCACACAGCCCTCGAGCGCGCTGATCTTGGCCGCCAATTTGTCCTCGTTGCCGTCCATCTCCAGGCGGGCAAACTGGATGACTTCGACCAAATGATGCCCCCCTTGATCGATCGAGTAGACGACAAAGGACTCGGCTGCGCCGAAGTGCTGGTCGATGTGCTTCAGATCGGAGCTGGCGAAGGCCGCCTTGATCCCGGTGTCCATCGCTGTTGTCTGGCTGGGCATACTCAGAACCCTCAAGCGTCGTTCCATTCCCATCGGGCCTCCTTAAAGCGCTTCTTTGGTCGCGGCATATGTGTGTTTCATGAACTGTTGTCCGGTTGCCGACGTCGCGGTTCATGAGAGCCGCGCTTTAAGGAGAATGAAGAAAAACACTGTCAATCCGTGCGGGTTCGGGCTCGGCTCCCGGCGCCGCGTGTCAGTGTCGGCGCGGTATCTCGCGCTCGCCTTCCGGACGCTGCTTGAGCGTCGAGCGATAGGGATGGATCTCACCGCGCTCCTCGCCGAGCAGCAGGTTGGCCAGATCGAAGATGGCATCGCGCGTGCCGCGATAGCCGATCCAGGTCCGCTGAAAGCCGCCGACCCGGTCGTACTGCGGGAAGCCGGCACGCAGCAAGGGGATGCCCAGCCGCTCGGCGGTATGGACCGCATGCGAGTTGCCGATCAGGATCTCGGCGTCGCGCTCGCGCGCGGCGATCTCGAGATCCTCCAGATCGCCGATCTTGACCTCGCGTGCGGCGACATCCTGCAGCGCCGGCGCGTTGGCCGGGGCCACGGCCGCAACCACCTCGGCCCCGACGCTCGCGAGCATCCGGCTGAAACCGACCAGCAGGTCTGCCTCCGCGGCGATCGCGAAGCGCGACATCCCCAACATGAAATGGCAGTCGAGCAGGGCGTCCTGAAGCTGCGCCCGCTGCCGCTCGATCTTGGCCGGGACCGGGCGCTCGGCGATCCGCGCGAGCGTCATCACGAGACCGTCGACGGCATCGATGTCCATCAGATGTGCGAAGCGATGATCCGGAACGCCGGTGCGCGCCGCCAGGGCGTCGGCCGCCGCGTCCATCGAGGCGCCGATCACCAGGGTCGCCGCGGCATCGCCGAGGGTCGCC
>JBGSKP010000159.1:0-4498 GCA_041741175.1 Thiocapsa sp.
GTCGCCGGTGTTGCCGATCGCCGCCAGTCGGTCAGCCGTGACGGCGTGATCAGCGGCGTGATCGAAATCCGGGCTCGCAACCGCGCTGCGATGAGTCGCGTTCCTGCTGTCGGCCAGCGTGCGGCTCTGCCCTGGCTGAGCCGGCTTCGCCGCAATCGGCTTCGCCGCAGCGGGTCCGACCATTGACGGGGCAACATCGCCTTGCGCAGCCGCCATGGTATCGGCCGGTTGCTGTAACTCTTCGAAAACAGCCGGGGCTTCCAAAAGGGACGGGGCGAACAAGGTCGGGGCAACCCTCCTCAAAGGATAAGCAGTCCCCATCGCCCGCTCGGCGAGACGTTGCAGCGATCCTGTCATGTCCGGCCTCCTGTCATGTCGGGCCCCTCATCCTCCAGTCATTTCCAGATAGGCCGCGCGACGGCTGGGCGAGAGTGACAGCACCTCGCGTTCGGTCCAGCCGTAGGCGCAGGCCAGGGTATGCACCTGAGCGAGCACACCACGCGCGTAAGCCTGCACGTCATCCCACAGCAATACGCCGGGATCGAGCACTGCATTCATGTGCCGGCCGCAGGCAGAACAAGCCACATCGAGCCTCGGATCGGCCAGGGGATCGGCGGTCTCGAACTGATCCTCGGCCCAGGCCATGACCTCAGTCGGGGCGGCGTCCCCGTCCGGCCGTGCCACGCAGCAGGCATCCAAGAGGCGCAGGGCGGCGGCTTCGGCATCGAGATGGTAGGCAATGGCCGCCAGATCGCGGCTGGCGGGCAGCCGGAACCGGAACCCGTCGATCTCGATCTCGACGCCGCTGTCCTGCTCGCTTGCGCCGGCGGTCAGTTCAGTGAGATCGAGTGGTATCACCAGCAACTCACCGCAATGCTCGCATGCGACTTGCAGTTCGACCCGCCGGCCGAATAGCGCCGCGCGCATTTTCAGCAGGCCGACGTTGACCACCCCGATCGGCAAGCTCGCGAACCGGTCGGCTGCAATGTCCGGCCGCGCCCATGCGCACAGCAGCAAGGCGCGGTCGATGGGGTGGCGGACCTGACCTTGCTCCCACAGGTTGAGCAGATCCGTTTCGCTTGGCTGGCGCATGGGGTCAGGCCGGTTCGGTGAAGCGTGGCTCGCTTGGCTCGGTGACATCGTAGTCACGCTCCCAGCCTTCGTTTTCCAGCTTGATTGACTGGATAGCGACTGCATTGGCATTCGCGTCAAGGTCAGGCAAAGCTTGATACTCCGACACCCAGCAGCGGAACACCTTGTAGGCCAGGGCGAGTTGGCCGGCTTCGTTGTAGACCTCGATGATCAGGTCCTTGCGGAAGTCCTGCAGCGAGACCTCGGCGCCCAGACCGGAACCGAAGTTCCAGACCTTGTTGGCCCATTGCTCGAATTCCTTGTCGTGGGTAACGCCGCGTTCGAGCGAGATGGCCTCGAACTTGGTGCGCCCCGGCGATTTACGCGAGGTGGACGGGTCGCCGCCTTCGCGGTGCTCGACCAGCTCAGTTGAACGCTTGAGCGCGCCGACCTTCGAGATGCCTGCGACATAGCGGCCATCCCATTTGACGCGGAATTTGAAGTTCTTGTAGGGATCGAATCGCTGTCCGTTGATGCTGAATTGTGCCATGGTCGTACCTCCTAGGCTTCGAGTTGGCCAGCCATCTGCTGGAGCTTGATGACGACGAACTCGGTCGGCTTGAGCGGCGCGAAGCCAACCAGGATGTTGACGATGCCGAGGTTGATGTCGTTCTGCGTCGTGGTCTCGCGATCGCATTTCACGAAGTACGCCTCGCGCGGCGACCGTCCCTGGAAGGCGCCTTGGCGGAACAGGTTTTGCATGAAGGCGCCGATGTTGAGCCGGATCTGCGCCCATAGCGGCTCGTCGTTTGGCTCGAACACCACCCATTGGGTGCCCCGGTACAGGCTCTCCTCGATGAACAGCGCCGTGCGCCGCACCGGCAAATATTTCCACTCCGAGCCGCGGTCGTTGTTCCCGGCCAGGGTGCGCGCACCCCAGACCACGTTGCCATAGCTGGACAGCGTGCGCAGGCAGTTGATGCCGAGCGGGTTGAGCTGGCCGTTCTCCTGGTCGCTCATGGTGACGTTCAACCCCACCGCGCCGTTGGTACTTGCCTCGATGCCGGCCGGCGCTTTCCAGACGCCCCGTGAACTGTCCGTGCGGGCATAGATGCCGGCTACGAAACCGCACGGGGGGAAGCTGCGCACAGCGCCCTGTTGGAGCGGGTCGGCCGCTCGCACCCAGGGGAAATAAAAAGCCGAGTTTATGGAGTCGGTGCCGGTCAGATTGGCCAGCGCGGCGGGGGCATTGGCGACCAACTCGTCCTCGGTGCTGTCGACAATCATGAACGCGCGCCGCTCGCGGCAACGGGTCTGCATGGCCTGGATCGTGGTCGCGTCGGTGAGCCCCGGCACGCACAGGATGTTGAAAAGATCGATGCGGTCGACGATGCCACCGGCCGCGAAGGCTGCCACCATCGTAGTCCGGAAGTTGCTGTCGGCCGGGCCGATCACCTGGCCGACCGTGCCTTCGTTGGCCGAGTTGTCCAGCTCGGCGGTCGTGTTGTCCGGCGTCGTCGTGCTGGTGGCTTCGACGCTGATGAAATTGGACCGACCGTTTATCATGGCCTCGACGAAGCGCGCGTCGCTTTCGGTCATCGACAGGTTCTCGAACGATTCCACCACGGCGTTGTTGGCAGGCTCATAGAGCACGTCGATGCGGAAGCGTGCGGCATCGTCAGCGCGCCTGGTCAACCTTATGCTAAAAACGTTCGCCCAGTCGCCCGGGGAGTTGGCACTGATCGTCAAATCGCCGATGGCCGTCGAGGCGGCGACCGCGTTATCCGAGGCGGTTGCGGAATCGGTCCTGGCGATGCGCAGTACATAGGCGTCGGCGCCGCCGTTCTCGTAAAACTGCTTCACGCTGTAGCCCAGCAAAGAGCGGAAATCGAGTCCGCCGTAGGTGCGCTCGAAATCGGCGAAGCTTGTCAGGCGCATTGCCCGGTCGATCGGACCGCGCGGCGCCCAACCGATGAACAGCGCAATCGAGGTAGCCACGCCCGTGATGGTGCGCACGCCGCTGGCAACTTCTTCGATGTATACGCCGGGATAAGTCAATGTTACTGGCATGGCAAATTCTCCCTACGACAGCTTGTTGGTGAAGGAAAAGCTCTCTCGTTCGGACAACGCAGGCCTGCACTCTGACCACATCATTGACGGACGCCATTTCCCTGATACGGCTTTCTGCGGTAGGGGCTAAATCTTTCCATAGCAGGAACTTATAAGTATAGGAATGGGCTTTGCTGACCTTGGCCTTCGTAACTCGGATATATATCGAGTGCCGAGCAGCCCTTGCAAAGGCAACCTATCTAACAATAAGGCGTGGTAATTTTTCGGCCATGACCTGTTATATATTCGAGAAGCGATGCCTTCCTGCCGGCGCCACGCGATCGAAAGTATAGACGGCAAAGAAACGTTGACAAGGGAGCTCATGATTAACGAGGAGTCAGCCACGCGCCGGATCCACAGGTCGGGGCACGTCGCTGTTGTAGAGCAGGCCGGAGACACCGAAAACCAGCGGCCCCTCGCTGCTGTCGGCCAGAAAGCCGCGGCAATCATGGGCGACAACAGCAAACCGACGAACGGATAGAACACGACCGCCGCCACCTGTGCGCGGAACCGGTCCCGCGGTCAAGACGCGCGCCCCGGGGCTATAATCGGTGCAGCACCATCCGCCGCAACGATCCACAGGAGGCCATGATGTCCGCCGCACCTCAACCGCATCTTTCGTTCGACGACTGGCTCGCCATCGAGCGGACCGCGACCGACCAACGCAGCGAATACCTTGCCGGCGAGGTCTTTGCGATGGCCGGCGGCACCGAGGAGCACAACCTGATCGTGCTCAATGTCGGCGCAGAGCTGCGCAACCAGCTCAAGGGTCGACCTTGCCGGGTGTACCCGAGCGATATGAAGGTCCATATCGCCGACGACGACGTGGGCACCTACCCGGACGTGATGGTGATCTGCGGCGAGCGCCGGTTCCACGACGGCCGGCGCGACGTCGTCACCAATCCGGTCATGATCGTCGAGGTCTTGTCGGACTCCACCGAGGCCTACGACCGCGGCGACAAGTTCCGACACTATCGAAACCTCCAAAGCCTGCAGGCCTACCTGCTGCTATCGCAATATCGGATGCAGGCGGAGCTGTTCCTCCGCCAGCCGGACGAGACCTGGAGTCTAAGCAGCTACCAGGATCCGTCGGAATCCATCCCGCTGCGCGTCGTCGAGGCGGAGCTGTCGCTGGCCGAGGTCTACGATAAGGTGGAGCTGTCGAGGTAGCATGAACCGCCTCCTCGTCGGGCTTTCCCTGCTGCTCTACCTCACCACCGCAGCAGGCGGCAACGTCGGCGCCGGGGTCCACGACGGCGCTCATGCGGCAGAAGACGTCTCGGCAGCCTACCCGCCCGAGCTGCAACGCCGGCTGGCG
>JBGSKP010000160.1:0-1757 GCA_041741175.1 Thiocapsa sp.
GTTGCGGCGCGCCTTCGTCAGCCGCGAGGCTGCCGGTGATCGAGCTTCTCTTCCTTCTGCTGCCGGTTGCCGCGGCGTCCGGATGGTGGCTGGCGCGTCGCGATCTGCCGCAGCAACGCAGTCGCAGGCCCCATCCTCACCCGGTATTTTTGAAGGGTCTGAACTATCTTCTTGAAGAGCAGCCGGATAAAGCCATCGATATGTTCCTGGATCTGGTCGATGTCGACGGTGAAACGGTTGAGACGCACCTAGCGCTCGGCAGCCTGTTTCGGCGTCGTGGCGAGGTCGATCGGGCGATCCGGATCCATCAGAACCTGATTGCCCGCAAGACGCTCGGTGCGGAGCAGCGCGGGGATGCCCTCTTTGAATTGGGCCAGGACTACATGCGTGCCGGACTGTTGGATCGGGCGGAGTGTCTTTTCCAGGAGCTGGTGGGGCTGGGGCTGCACCGGCAGCGCGCGCTGCAGTCGCTGCGCGAGATCTACGAACAGGAGCGTGACTGGGCGCGGTGTCTGGAGGTGGCTGAGTTGCTCAAGCCGCTCAGCGATCAGCCGATGGCCGTGGCGATTGCTCAGTATCATTGCGAGCTTGCCGAGGCGGCACGACGTTGCGGCGGCGATGCGGCAAGTGCGCGCGAGCACCTGCGTCTGGCTCGGGATGCGGATCCGCAGTGCGTGCGTGCCACGATGCTCGAGGGGTGTGCGGCGCTGGATGACGGCGATCCGCAGCGGGCGCTGAGCCTCTTTATGCAAGTAGCCGAGCAGCGCGCATCCTATGTTCCGGAGATTCTGCCCGAGCTGATCGACTCATTGCGTCGTCTTGGGCGTGACGACGTGCCTGCCGTTCTGGAAGAGATCGCGAAACGCCATTCCAGTCCGGCGCTGATGCTGAGTCTGAGCGATGTGGTCGCCGGAACGCGCGGACGGGACGCGGCGATGGATCTGTTAACGGTGTATTTGTCCCGACATGCGGATTTGGCGGCGCTTGAGCGCCTGCTCGAGCTGCAGGCCGAAGAGCGCCCGGAAACCGGTGGAGCGGCGCGTTACCGCGCTGCCGTTGCCCTGGAGGTCACGCGGCACCTGCTGGCTCGCCAGCCCGTTTATCAATGCGATCAGTGCGGGTTCGAGGCGCGCTCGTTGCACTGGCAATGTCCGAGTTGCCGCTGCTGGGGCTGTGTCGTTCCCGTCCAGCCCGAGCGCATCCTCGGTGAGGAGGAGATGCCGCATGACCGGCGACTGGCGTAACGCAATCAATGCATTTGCAAGCGATCCGCAGCGAGGGACCATGACGCCACCGGCCAAACGAATCATCGTCGCGTTGGATTTTCCGACGGATACCCTGGCGCTGGCGCTGGTCGAGCGTCTGGATCCGGCGCGCTGCCGGCTGAAAGTGGGCAAAGAGCTGTTCACGCGCTGCGGTCCGACATTGGTCGAGGGTCTGCAGGCGCGCGGTTTCGATGTCTTTCTCGATCTGAAATTTCACGATATCCCGAATACGGTTGCGGGAGCCTGCGCTGCGGCCGCCGACCTCGGCGTCTGGATGGTTAACCTTCACATCTCGGGCGGCGCCCGCATGATCGAAGCGGCGCGGGCGCGTCTGGATTGCGTCTCGCCTGCGCCGCTGTTGATCGGTGTGACCCTGCTGACGAGTCTGAATCGGGATGATCTGAGTGCGGTGGGTTGTCCGGGCGAGCCGGGGCAGCGGGTGCTCGCACTCGCCGCGCTCGGTCATGCCGCCGGTCTCGACGGCGTGGTCTG
>JBGSKP010000161.1:0-6733 GCA_041741175.1 Thiocapsa sp.
CGAGATCGCGCGCGGGCTTGCGGCGTTGCCTCTATCGGTCGAGGTCCAGGTCGGGTTGTGCGAGCTGGCCCTGGTACTCGCAGACCTCCCGCCATCCGTCGCCGCACGGCTGTCCCGAACAGACCCCGCTCGGCGCATGCATCTGATGACGCTCAATCAACCCTGTTACGCCTTGAATCTGCACGCCCCCGTGCGCAATCGCCGCGGCGCGCCGCTGAGCGAAACGGCACTGGTGCATCTCACCGTGCAGCCGAAGCTCTTCTCCGGCATCGGTGGAGCCGGTCTGCTTGCGCTCGCCGGGGTCCCGAGCGTCCGGATCCTGCGCGGTCAGGGAACCTTCAGCGCGCAAACCTGGCAGCGCCGCGCCGCATTTCAGCGCCGCTTCGCCGGTTTCAATCAGGCGGCCCTGCAGGGGGGCGCTTATGGGTTCGGACAGCATTTTGCGCCGGCCCCGGGTGGCAATGAGCCCGACCTGCGCTTCGCGCCCGTCGGACGGTTTCTGGGCCCACGCCGTGGCTGGGTTGCAGGGGCATGAGCGTCCACATGGACTTCTCCGCATTCCCCCACGTCTGGATCCTGTTCTCCTTGGCTTCGGCCTTCTTTCATGCCTCGCGCCTTGCGGTCACCAAACGGCTGAGTCTGGACTTCTCGACCGAGGTCCTGACCTTTTATGTCAACCTAAGCAGCCTGGCCATCACGCTACCGCTGGTCATCTGGCATCACCAGTTCCCGTTTCACGAGCCGGCCTACGTCAAGGCCATCCTGGGCGGTGCGCTGTTTTCGGCGTTTGGCGGCTGGGCACTGAATGCGGCGCTGCATAAGACCGAGGTGTCGCTTGTCGGACCGCTCATGACCCTCACCCCCGGCTTTGCGATCCTGATCGAGTGGCTCCTGAACGGCGCCGTGCCGGCCTCGATCGGCCTGCTCGGAGTCGTCCTGCTGATCGCCGGAGGTTACATCCTGAGCCTTGGCGACCACGAGGTGCGCTGGTATCTGCCCTTCAAGCGGCTCGTCACGGACCCCGGCAGCCTGCTCGCGCTCGCCGCCGGGGCCTGCTTCGCCGCGGCCAGTGTCTTCGGGCGCATCGGCATTCAGCTCAGCGACCCGCTGTCGTTCGCCGTCATCGTGGCGATCGTCAACCCGTTGGTTCTCTTCGTGCTGTTTACCCTGCATGACCGGCGCTTCTATCGCAAGATCATCACCCCCAAGGCACGACGCAGCATCCGCCCGCTGATGCTGCTCGGTGCCCTGTTTGCACTGATGCGCATCGCCGATCAGATCGCGCTGAGCCTGACGCTGGCCTCCTACGCGATGGCCGTCAAACGCACCGCCGGCATCTTCTCGGTCGTTCTGGGACGCTGGTTCTTCGGCGAGGCCCATGCCGTCGTCAAATTCATCGGGGCCGCAGTCATGCTGCTCGGTGTCCTGGCGCTGACGCAGAAATAGTCAATCCCTGTTTTGTGCCGAGGATGCCCCGTGGCTTCCAGCGCAGTCGCAGAGGCGTTGGCATGGGTCTTCGGGCTACACCGGCGCGCGCTGTGCTGCCTGGCGCCGGGAACCGAATGCCGGGCCTGCCTGCTGCGGCACCAGTGCCGGCATCGGGTTCTGTTCAGTGGGCCACTGCTGCCGCCCGAATCCGAGCTGATGCGGCGCCCATCCGCATCCACCGGTGCCGCTGGTCAACATGGCTCGCGTGAATTCCTTTAAGATGCTGTGGTTGTTCCGACTCCGATCATTACAGCGCCTGCCCGTCAACCGGACCTGGCGACCGTCCATAGGCGGACCCCCCAGAAATGGAGAGCACATGATCCAGATTGTTTACATCAGCTCCGCGACCCGGCCCATGTCGAATGATGAGCTGCAGCAGCTCTTGCAGATCTCCCGGCAGAACAATGCCGGACGCGGTGTGACCGGTATGTTGCTTTACGGCAACGGCACCTTCCTACAGGTTCTGGAGGGCGAGGAGAAGGTGATCGACGAGCTGCTCGACGAGATCGAGATGGATCCGCGTCACACCAATCTTGAAGTCATCCAGCGCAAGGCCATCAAACGGCGCGAATACTCCGACTGGAGCATGGGGCTTAAGCGGGTGTCGGACCGGACCTTGCAGCATATCGACGGCCTGGAGGATTTTACCGAGGCGGATTTCAACGCGACCTCGCTCAGGCAGCAGGGCGCCTTGGTCGAAACCCTGATGAGTCACTTTCGCAAGGAGCGCTTTAAGACGATCGGTCAGACCGAGCTGGGTCTCGACGAAGAGGATCCCATGATCAACGTGCTGCATCGTGTCATCCGCGGGGCCGTGCGGGTGTTGGCGGTGCTGATGGTGGTCACCATCCTGTGGGGTGTCGGGGACGTGCTCTATGTACTCTACGGTCAGCTTTTCGTGCCGGCGATCACCGAGTTTGCCGTCCATGACATCATCGTGACCTTCGGCGCCTTCCTGGCCGTGCTGATTGCGATCGAGATCTTCATGAACATTACGCTCTACCTGCGCGATGACGTGGTGCACGTCAAGCTGGTCATCGCTACGGCCCTGATGGCAATCGCCCGGAAGGTCATCGTCTTCGATTTCGAGAAGCTTGAGCCCATGTACATCCTCGCCACGGGTGCCGTTGTGCTGGCCTTGGGGATCGTTTACTGGCTGATGGATCAGAAGACGGTCTGGGGCGGGGGCATGCGACGAACACCCCGGCGCTTGACCGCCACCGACGACGACAGGGACTGACTTCGGTCGCCGGCGTGACCGAGGATTCCCGGTTGTGGCTACAGCTCCCCGCGGGGGCATTGGGCCGGGCGGTGTTCTGGTGGATGCCCGGATCAGCGCCGATGTCGCTGACGGCCCGGTCGATTTGGGCGGATACGCTTGGTGCACGGACACTTCACTCAGGCGTGCCGATCCGGTAACCCATTCCGCGCACCGTCTGGATCAAGGCCACCGTCTCGCCCTCGTCGATCTTTTTGCGCAGGTAGCGTACGTAGACGTCGACCACCTTGGTTCCCGGGTCGAAGCCGTAGCCCCAGCTGTTGCTGAGGATCTGTGCGCGGCTGAGCACGGTGCCGGCATTCTCCATCAGGTAACGCAGCAGCGTGTATTCCTTCGGCGTGAGTTGAATCGCGCGTGTGCCGCGCCTCACGGAGAGGGTGGTGGGGTCGAGCGTCAGGTCGGCGACGCGCAGAACGGGGTCGTGCCGCTGCAGATCGCTGCGGCGCAGCAGCGCCTCGACGCGGGCGAGGAACTCATCGAACGAGAACGGCTTGGTGAGGTAATCATCGGCGCCGGCGTTCAGGCCAGTCACCTTGTCGGCGAGTGCGTCCCGGGCGGTCAGGATGAGCACACGACAGCCGTTGCCTTCGCTGCGCAGGTGGCGGCAGACCTCCACCCCGTCGATGTCCGGCAGCATGCGATCGAGGATGACCAGGGGATACTCGAGGTTCCGCGCCATGGTCAGGGCGTCGCTGCCCGTACCGGCCACATCGGTGACGTGCCCTTCGGACTGGAGACCGCGCACGATGAAGCTTGCGATGCGGGGGTCGTCTTCGACGAGCAGCAGTCTGGCCATGGTTCCTCACGCAATCAGCGGCAGGTGTATCGAGACCAGGGTCTGCCGGTGCGCGCTGGTCAGCTCGACGCATCCGCCGTGGGTGTCGACGATCCATCTGGCGATCGGCAGTCCGAGCCCACTGCCGCTGGTATTGCGAACGCCGGGTTGGTGGCCTCGGTAAAAGCGGTTGAAGACGAAGGGTAAATCGCTCGCCGGAATCTCCGGACCGACGCTGCGCACCCTGACGACGGCTTCGGGCGGTGTGCAGGACAGCCAGATGTCGATCCGCTCGCCCGGGTCGGAGTATTTTACGGCGTTGTCGAGCACGATGAGAAACGCCTGGGTCAGCCGTAGCGCGTCGCCCTGAACCGGGCAGTCGAGATCGGGCACATCCGCGTGCAGCCGCAGGCCGTTGGTGCCGGCCAGCACCCGCGCCTCGGTCAGTGCGATCTCGAGCACGTCCTGAAGGGCGAGCGGCTGCATCTCGAACCGCACGGCACCGACCTCCGCGCGCGAGAGAAAGAGCAGATCATCGATCAGACTTCCCATCTGCTGGGTGAGCTGACCGATGAGCTGCAGGGTTTCGCGATAGTCGTCGATCGTCCTGGTGCCGCGTAACGCCACCTCGGCCTCCCCGCGCAGCACCGTCAAAGGCGTGCGCAGCTCATGGCCGATGTCGGCGAGGAACAGCATGCGCATCTGATCGAGACGTTGCAGCCGGCTGTTGGCTTCCTCCAGTTGACCGGTACGCCGCGCGACCTCGGTCTCGAGCCCGGCCTGGATCCGCAGCAGCTCGCTGCGCTGTTCATCCAGGCGTGTGGCGGCGGTGTTGAGCTGTTCGGCCAGATCGAAGAACTCGTCCTGGTTGTCGTAGTCGATCCGATGGCTCAGATCGCCGTCGCCGATCGCGCGGGCGGCCACGATCAGCGCCTTGATCGGGCGCGTCAAAGCGCCGGTGAGCCAGGCCCCGGCCAGGATCGCGACCAGCAGCGCGCTGAAGCTGATCCCGAGTACCAGATAGGTGAGCTGCTGCTCAAGCTGGCTGGTGCGCTCCTCCATCGCCAGCATCTCCGCCTCCTCGTCGGCGATCGCCGCGGAGATGTCGTCCTCCAGCTCCGCGTCGAGCCGTTCCTCGATTTCAGTGCGGAACAGGTCGACGGCCGCATCCTGCTGACCCTGCTCGCGCAGGAACATCAGGCGCTGGGTCGTCAGGTCGATGCTCTCGAACAGCGTCTGCATGTTGCGCACGCGCGTGCGCTCTTCGGCCTCCTGCGCGCGGTCTTCGTCCGTGCGCAGTAAGGCGCTTTCGCGGTCGAGTAACTGGGTCATTGTCGCGAGGCTGTCCTCCAGACTTCGGCGCGAGGCATTGAAATCGTCAAGCTCGGTTCTTCCGAGGAGCAGCAGCTCCGCGATGTTTTCCGAGTAGCGATTCATGTGGGCCGACAGGCGAATCACCGTGTCCATCTGGGCGCGCGAGAGCCGCGTCCGGTCGAAGTAATAGTCGAGACGCTTGATCGAGAAATAGGTGGTCGCCGCCGTGCTCAGCAGCATCGTGGCGACCAGGATCTGAAAGAAAATGATCTTCAGCTTGATGCTCATCCCACCCGCGCTCCTCGTGTCCTTCGTCCGCTGCGACATGACCCTGTTCCAGCATGATGACCCGTCCCGCCGCCCGGATCGTCTCGGGCCGATGCGCGGCGACGATCCGGGTGAGCGCCATCTCGCCGAGTGCTCGGTTCACCGCCGTCTCGTTGGCGACATCCAGATGACTGGTCGCCTCGTCGAGCAACAGCAATCCCGGCGCGCGGTAGAGCGCGCGCGCCAGCACGACGCGCTGCTTCTGCCCGCCCGACAACACCGTGCCCATGTCGCCGATCAGGGTGCCGTAGCCCATGGGCATCGCGACGATGTCGTCGTGGACGGCGGCGCGGCGGGCGCAGTCCTCGATGCGATCGGCGTCGGCGTCGGCGGCGAAGAAGCTGATGTTCTCGGCGATCGATCCGGCGAAGAGGTTCTCGTCCTGCATCACCACGCCGATCATCGTACGCCAGGTCTCGGGACCGAGCCGGGCCATCGGCTCGCCGTTCACCCGGATCTGGCCGGATGTGGGCTGCAACAAGCCTGCGAGTAGCTTTAACAGGGTGGTCTTGCCACAGCCCGAGGGACCGACGATCGCGACGGATTCGCCGGCGTCGATACGCAGGTTGAGATGCTCCAGCACCCAGGGGTCATGCGGTCCGTAGCGGAAGGACAGGTTGCGCACCTCGATCTGCACCGGCGGCTGGATGGTCGGTACGGGCCGGGGCACGCTCGTCTCCTCGGGCGCGGTCAAGGCGATGTCCGCGAGTCGCTCGGCGTGCAGGCCGAGCATGCGCAGGTCGACGAGTGTGTCGATCAGGCCGCTTATGCGCCGCACGAAGAGGTCTTTGTAGGCGATGAAGGCGATCAGCAGCCCGATCGAGAAGGTATTGGCCAGGATCATGTGGGCGGCGAGAAAGACCACCAGGATGCCGAGCACACCCAGCAGCAGCGCGTTCGCCGTGCGGAACAGCAGCTCCAGACGCTGGGTGATGAGTTGGCGGTTGACCGTCTCGACCAGCAGGTTCAACCAGTAGGCGCGGCGGTCGCTCTGCGCGTTGAACAGCTTGATCGTCTTGACGCCGCGCAGCGTCTCCAGAAAATGGCTGTCGCGCCGCGCCGCCCAGATGATCGCCTCGGACGAGGCCTGCCGCAGCGGCAGGTAGGACGCCCAGCGCAGCAGGGCGTAGAGTCCCGCACCCACCAGCGCCACCGTGGCGAGCAGGGGGGCGAGGATGTACATCACCACGAGCGTGACCGCGCACATGAGGCCGTCGAGAAGTGCGACGACGAGATCGGTGGTCAGGGCCTGGAGGATCTTCTCCTGCGAGTCGAATCGCGACATGACATCCGCGACGTGCCGCGTCTCGAAATAGCTCGCGGGCAGCGACACCAGATGCGAGAAGAGATTGGTGCGCGCCTGCACCTTGAGCGAGGCGCCCAGCGTGATCAGCATCCAGCCGCGCAGTGCGTTGATGGCGACCTGAAGGAGCAGCAGCAGGCCGAAGGCGATCGCCAGTGTCAGCAACAGCTCGCGGTCGGCGGAGACGATCGCCTGGTCGACCGTCAGCCCGAGAAACAGCGGGCTCAGGAGCGCGAAGACCTCGATG
>JBGSKP010000162.1:0-2728 GCA_041741175.1 Thiocapsa sp.
GGCCGTGTAGCCGCGCATCCCGCACAGGGTGGCCGCGGTGGCGATGGCCAGTACCGAGGACAGGGTGTGGCGCCGGCCCTGACCGCGACGCGGATCGGGGATGTCGGCAAAGAACTCGGGCAAAGACAGCATCTGATCGGCGCTCAACGTGATGTGGGGGGCTCCGTGACGGTACTGGGGGTCAAGAACGGGACGTGACAGGCAGGCTCGGGCGTGAACATACAGCGGGCGGAGAAAGACGCGCTTGGCCGCGCCCGTCGTGGCGGTAAGGCCTGCGTCCACGTGCCCGAGGGCGGGGACAAGGACGCCGCGCAATGCTTCAATCTGCGCCGGGTGGTCGTGTGGAATCTGCGCACCCACCACCGCGCCAGCGTCCTGTGCCGGGATGGCCAGCGCGGCCTGTCCTGCGCGGACATTGCCGCCGCCATGCTCCATCGCCGGGGGCCTCCGAGAACACCTTCAAGCACCTCAAGGAGCGCCATCCCGACCACTACCATCCCGGCTTCGCGCTGAACGAAAGCGCGCGCCAGGATATCGCCAATCCCCAGATCAAGCCGCTGGAATAGACTATCCAGACGACCAAGCGCCAACTCGGGCGTATCTACAAGCAACTGACCAGAAGCAAACCCAGTACCAACAAAGACGGCACCCCGCGGACCAACGGCAAGTCCCAGCGCCTGGCCGCGGCCATCGCCGAGCAGGAGGCCGAACTCAAGCGCCCCGGCACCGAGAAGGCGCAACTGCCCGAGCGCATCGATGTCGGCGGCCTGACCGATTACTGCTCCTTCTAGGCCATCGACAACGAAGGCAAGAACCTCTTCGACGTCGTTACCGCCGCGGTCTGGAATGCCCGCCGCCAGCTCATCGATTGGCTCGCCGAGAGCTACCCCAAAGACAGCGACCGGGTGGACCTGCGCTATGCCATCATCAACTGCCACGGCTGGATCCGCAGCGACGACCAGTGGGTGGTGTGGTGGTGCGCCTGGAGCCGCTGCAGCAGCCCGCACGCCGCTACGCCCAGGAGCAACTCTGCCGCAAGCTCATGGGGCTCGGCACCAAGATCCCCGGCGGCAAGTGGCTGCGCATCGAGGTCGGCGACTCGCCGCTCTAAAACCATCGGTTGCCTGCACCGTCCATAATTTGCAGTGGGTTGGGAGCGGTTCCGGGAGGTATGGAGTAGGTCTAGACCACGTTAGACACTGGACATTGGGTCATTGAACCGTGTAGGCGCATGGCTTGTCCGCGCTTAACATCGCGGATCGCACCATCGGCGGGCGTCAGGCGCCTGCGGTTGCGCTGGCAAGCCACGCGCCGTCATTGAGGTGACTTCCTTCGGTCTCGCTAGGGACGCGATTTCTCGGAAATCACCGCGTGCAACACGGCAGATGTGTCGAGACCCTTCCTAGTCGTTGTCGTTGTCGTTGTCGTATTGATGGTCGATGACGATAACGACAACGATCTCGGACGGTCTCGAATCTCTGCGCTGCTCCGTCAGTGCTCGGAAATCCGGCCGCATCTGTCGCACCGGCTTGGTTTAGCCGGGCTTTACCGCCACCGCAAGCACATAGTCCAAACCGCCATACACCGTCTCTGCACGCATGCCGAGCGCGAGCTTCGCCGGCAAGCGAGTGGCGGGGTGGAGCCGATCGAGTGTTTCGGGGTAGCGCTTCAGATACCGGTGTAGGGGGCTGAAAACCCGATCGCGGATGGATTCGACTTCAACGGCGACAAAACCCTTGGTCGACAACCTCTCGCTGTAGTCCTCGCGGGAATATTGATTCGCCGTCGGGATGGCGAATTTGCTGGCAACCAGTCGCCACGACCAGCGCTGTTTCAGCCGGATGAACCAGTTGTCGGACAGCGGCATCGGAATGATGTCGGCCGTAATCAGACGACCGCCTGGACGCAGAACGCGAAACGCCTCCTCGAAGAACTCTTCGCGCGTCCTAAAATGGAACGCGCACTCCAGGGCAATGACCGCGTCAACCGACCCGGAAGGGAGCGGCATCGCGGTGGCCGAGCCTTCGCGCAGATCGATCCGATCGGCAAGCCCCAGATCGGCGACCCGGCGGCGGGCGACCTCGACCTGAGATGCCGTGATGTTCAAGCCCTGGATGTGCGCCGGGCGGTAGGCGTTGATCCAGTAGATATCCTGATCCGCGAAACCGAAACCCACGTCCAGCACCCGATCGTTTGGCCCCAGCGCCGCGCGCTGCGCGACTAGATCGGCCAGCGCCTGGCATGCCTCGTCGAGCGTCTGCTCGCCGCTCCAATAGCCGAGATTCAGATAGAGTGCGTTCTCGGTCGCAACATCGGTCGACAACAGATCGTAAACACGCGTGACGTCCCACACGCGGAAGGGATTGTAGAGCCAGTCGAGATAGGTGACGTAACGTCGCAGCGAGCGGGAAGCTGTCATCGGGTTCGCCTGATAAGGGGGTGGTGTCGGAATCAGCGCCGACGGGGGCTGAGCCGCCGGACCGGGCCGGACCTGACCAAATCCAACCGACGACCGTTCAATTGGGCCGGGGTGGGATGGGCGGCGCAGCGGACCCTACCCGGGTTTTGGCAGGTCGGCGAGAGACTGGATCGGCGGCTCGCAGTGAGTGCCTCGGCAGCGATAGATGAGCGGTCGCTCGCCGGAAACCATCGCGGCCAATGTGCCGGGCAGATCGGCCTCATCCGCGGGGATGGCGAGCACCAGCCGACGCGGCTGGTAACCGCGCTG
>JBGSKP010000163.1:0-3340 GCA_041741175.1 Thiocapsa sp.
TTCCTGCGCGATGCGATGGATGCCACGCCATGACCCGCGCCATCGAACAGGCGACCGCGGATCCGGATGCGCCGCACCAGGGGCAGCACCCATCGCTCTCGATCGTCATCCCGATGTATCAGGAGATCGACAATGTCGAGCCCATGCTGGCCCGCGTGCATGCCGGACTGGCCGACTATCGGGGCGCCTGGGAGCTGATTTGCGTCGACGACGGCAGCCGTGACGGCACGGGTGTGCGACTGCGCGAGATCGGCGAACACTTTGGCGGCCATGTTCGCGTCATCCGACTGCGCCGCAACTTCGGCCAGACCGCCGCCATGCAGGCCGGTTTCGACGCGGCACGCGGCGACCTGATCGCCACACTCGACGGCGATCTGCAGAACGACCCCGCCGACATCCCGCGCATGGTCGAGGAACTCCTGGCGCGCGATTTGGATCTGCTGCAGGGCTGGCGGCGGCAACGCCAGGATGACCTGGTGATGCGCAAACTGCCGTCGCGGATCGCCAATGCCCTGATCGGCAAGGTCACCGGGGTGGCGCTGCACGACTATGGCTGCAGCCTCAAGGTCTACCGTGCCGAGGTCATCCAGGAAATCACCCTGCTGGGCGAAATGCACCGGTTCATTCCGGTCTGGATGGCCGGCATCACCGCACCCGAACGTATCGGCGAGACCGAGGTGGCGCACCAGGCGCGCCGGTTCGGCACGTCCAAATACGGCATCTCCCGCACCTTTCGGGTGTTGCTCGATCTGCTCTCGGCTTTTTTCTTCCTGCGGTTCGGATCACGGCCCGGGCACTTCTTCGGCTCCATCGGGCTTGTATTCGGGATCCTCGGCGGCCTAATGATGACCGATCTGCTGTGGGTGAAGTTCGTGCTCGGTAAGCATATCGGCGGACGGCCCATGCTGTTCGTATCGATCCTCTTCCTGGTCGCATCGATTCAATTCTTTACCACCGGCGTCCTCGCGGAGATGCTCACCCGCACCTTCTACGCCTCTGGTGATCACACGCATCATCGCATCCGTTGGCAATCAAACCCCGCAACGGCGCAGTGGAAACACACGACATGACCCTAGCCCTCGATGATCGTGGCCCGAAACCCTGGCTCGGCCGCATCCTGACCTCGCCCTGGCTGCTTGCCGGGGTGGTTCTGTTGAGCTTCTTCTGGCAACTGGGGGCCGTTCCGCTCTTCGATCTCGACGAGGGTGCCTTCACCGAGGCCACTCGGGAGATGCTCGCGAGCGGCAACTTCATCACGCCCCACAAGGACGGTGAGCCGCGCTACGACAAACCGGTGCTGATTTATTGGTTGCAGGCGGCGTCCACTCAGGCATTCGGGTTCGATGAGCTGACGCTGCGTCTGCCCTCCGCACTGGCCGCGACGCTCTGGGTGCTTGCGATCTGGGGGTTCGTGCGCGAGCGTCTGGATCGGGAGAGCGCGGTGGTCGCCGCGCTGGTGATGGCCTTGACCCTCCAGGTTTCACTGATCGCCAAGGCGGCGGTCGCCGATGCGGTGCTGAATCTCTTTATCACCCTCGCCTTCTTCGAGATCTATCGCTATTTCCTGGACGCCAACCCCGCGACCAACCGCCGCTTCGTGCTCAGGGCCTTTCTCTGGATGGCACTGGGATTTCTGACCAAGGGGCCGGTGGCCCTGTTCTTCCCGGTGCTGGTCAGTTTCCTGTTTTTCTGGTCGCAAGGTGCGCTGGAGCGCTGGTTCCAGGCCGCCTTCGCACCCATGGGTTGGCTCATCTTTGCACTGGTCGCGCTGCCCTGGTATCTCGCCGTCTATATCGACGACGGACCGGGGTTCTTCCGCAGCTTCTTCCTGGATCACAACGCCGGGCGTTTCGGCGATGCCATGCATGGCCATAGCGGCTTTCCCGGCTATTACCTGGTGATGCTGCCGCTCATCCTGCTGCCCTTCACCGGGTGGTTCCTGCGTCTACTGCCCGATCTGCGTCGCGCCTGGTCCGATCCGCTGGAGCGGTTCCTGTGGCTCTGGTTCGCGACCGTCTTCGTCTTCTTCTCCTTCTCCGGGACCCAACTGCCGCATTACCTGCTCTATGGGGCGACG
Source organism: Thiocapsa sp. (assembly GCA_041741175.1). Lineage (GTDB taxonomy): Bacteria > Pseudomonadota > Gammaproteobacteria > Chromatiales > Chromatiaceae > Thiocapsa. Next base: position 2,078 of record JBGSKP010000163.1, read on the forward strand.
CCGCTGTTCATCCTCATGGCGAGACATCGCGACCTCTTGAAGGGACGCTGGCTCGCGTTCGTCCCGCCCCTGCTCTTCATGGCCCTGCTGGTCGCCCTGCCCCTGGTCATCGGCATCGTCGCGTCCACCGCGCACAAGGCACATGAGATCGCCATGTTCCAGGAGGCCCGGGCGATTCTGGGGCCGGGCTATCTGGGCGCCACAGTCGCCGGCCTCGCCGCCACGGTTGGTCTGCTGCTCTGGTCACGGCCGCTGCTGTGGCAACGCCTCATCCTCGCCGGCCTGATTCAGACCCTGGTGGTCTATGGCGTCCTGGTCCCGAAGGTCTTCGAGGTGATGCAGTCCCCGGTCAAGGAGGCCGCCCTGCTGGCGCGACAACTGGGTCTGCCCACGGTGGTCTATCGCACCTCCATGCCAAGTTTCAGTGTCTATCGCGGCGCGATCACCCCGAGCCGCCCGCCGCTTCCCGGTGAGCTGGTGTTCCTTCGGGTCGATAAGCTGGAGAGCCTGAGCGCGGATTTCCCCGGTCTTCACAGCGAGTTGATCTATCGCAGAGGACCTGTCGCACTCTTGCTGGTTGCCGCCACGCGAGCGGACTAATCCGTCGCAGGAGCACGAAGAATGCGGGAAAGCCTGATCGAATTCTGGAAGCGGGATCTTGGCGAACGGCTGATCGCAGGCGCGGCCCGCACAGCCATCGATCCGCCAGGCGGCGCGCGCTGGCTGTCGCGTTGGGCCTGGGTCGCGTTCATCGTCGCCCTGACCCTGTATGCGTCCGGTGGCTACGAGGCCGGCTTTATCCGGATCAATGCCGCCGCTGCCGCCTATCCTGAGTGGATCTGGGAATGGCTGACGGTCTTGGGCGATGCGCGCGTACCCTTTGCCCTGGCGCTTCTCTTCACGTTGCGCTATCCGCGTCTGTTCTGGGCATTGATACTCGCCGCAGTGGTCGCCGCCGCGTACAGCCGAGGGCTCAAGGAGTTGCTCGATACGACACGTCCGCCGGGCGTGCTCGCGGCCGACAGCTTTAACCTGATCGGCCCCAGCCATCGCAGAGCCGGTTTCCCATCGGGACACACGGTCACCGCAGCGGTCTTTTTCGGGGTGCTGATCTACTACACGCCGCGGGTCACGCTGCGCACGCTGTTTGTGACCCTGGCGGTTCTGGCGGGGTTCAGCCGGGTTGCGGTTGGCGTCCACTGGCCACTGGATGTGGCAGCCGGTCTGCTCGGTGGCGCCCTGGCAGCCTGGGCCGGCGCCCGG
>JBGSKP010000164.1:0-9371 GCA_041741175.1 Thiocapsa sp.
CGCGTCCCTCCCGGGCAGTGTCCTCGGCCGCGCCGCCGAGTCGCTTCAGCCAGTGGTGCACGAGCGCCAGATACTGAGTCTGACTGAAGGGATGAAAGGCGACCCAGAGTCCGAATCGATCCGATAGTGAGATCTTCTCCTCGACCGCTTCGCCCTGATGCACCTCACCGTCGACCAGGCGCGCGCTCTGGTTCTCCGACTGAAACTCCGGCAACAGGTGCCGGCGGTTGGACGTGGCATAGATGAGCAGGTTTTCCGGCGTTGCCGTGATGGAGCCGTCCAGCGCGGCCTTGAGCGCTTTGTAGCCTGATTCGCTGGCCTCGAACGACAGATCGTCGCAGAACAGGATGAAGCGTTCCGGTCGGCCGCGAATCAACTCCAGGATATCCGGGAGCTGCACCAGGTCGTCCTTATCGACCTCGATCAGTCTGAGCCCATGCTCGCGCATCGCATTGAACACGGCTTTGATCAGGGAGGATTTACCGGTCCCACGCGATCCCCAGAGCAGGACGTTGTTGGCCCCTCTTCCGGCGAGGAACTGAGCTGTATTGCGCTCGATCTCGGCGCGCTGGCGATCCAGGCAGAGCAGGTCGTCCAGCGCGATTTGGTGCGGGGCGTGGACGGCCTGCAGCCAACCGCGATCACGCACACTGCGCCACCGAAAGGCGTGGGCCGTCCAGTCGGGAGGCTCGGTCCCCGCAGGCAGCAGCGCCCCGAGACGTTCGATGAGTTGATCGGCGCGTGCAATCAGGCGTTTCTTGTGGCCCATGTGAAAGTCGGTCTTCTCAGCGAAAGGTGACGCGTCCGGGCTCAGGCTCATGCGCGACCGGTTGCAGGGATGGATCGGGGCGCCGGTCCGCGGCGACGCTGGTGCGCAGGATTGCGTGCTCGGCGAACTGGCGTTGCAGATAGGCCGCGAAGCTGTCGTCCATCAGCGTGGTTCCGGACAGATTGATCGCCGGCATGAATCGCTCGGGATGAGCTGCGCGCCAGGCGCGCAGCGGCGCGGCCTGATGGGAGAAGCCTTGGCGACACGACAGGCGATATCGGCTTGACTCAGCGTGTCGTCGATGATCGATGCCTCAGTTTCCGCCCATTCGTCGACGAGGCGCAGCTCAGGGATCAGGGTTTCGATCCACTTCGGAGGGTTTCCGCGGGTGTGGCAGCACAGGTTTAGGCCGCGGACGCATGGATCGGAGAACCGCCGACGCAATGGCCGACTAGGCAGACAGCCTCCGGTATTTGAGCCGGTGCGGCTGATCCGCCTCGGTGCCCAAGCGCCGATGCCGGTCGGCCTCGTAATCGGCATAGTTGCCTTCGAACCAGGTGACCTGCGAATCCCCTTCGAAGGCCAGGATGTGGGTCGCGATGCGATCGAGGAACCAGCGGTCATGGCTGATCACCACTGCGCAACCCGGAAAGGTCAACAGGGCCTCTTCGAGTGCGCGCAGGGTCTCCACATCCAGGTCGTTGGTGGGTTCGTCGAGCAGCAGGAGATTGCCGCCGCTCTTCAGCAGCTTGGACAGATGTACCCGGTTGCGTTCTCCGCCGGAAAGGTCGCCGATGCGCTTTTGCTGATCGGTGCTCTTAAAGTTGAAGCGGCTGCAATAGGCGCGCGAGGACATCTCATAGCGACCGACCACGATGTTGTCGGCCCCGTCCGAGATCTCCTCCCAGACGCTCTTGCTGTCGTCGAGCGAGTCGCGGCTTTGATCGACGTAGGCGATCTGCACCGTCTCGCCGATGCGCAGGTTGCCGGCGTCGGGCGTCTCCTGGCCCGTCAGGATGCGGAACAGCGTCGTCTTGCCGGCACCGTTCGGACCGATGATGCCGACGATGCCGCCCTTGGGCAGGGTGAATGAGAGATTGTCGTAGAGCAGATTGTCGCCGTACGCCTTCTTCAGCCCCTCGGCCTCGATGACCAGGTCGCCCAGACGCGGGCCGGGCGGGATGTAGATCTCGTTGGTCTCGTTGCGGGCCTGGAATTCCTGCGACTGCAGCTCGTCGAAACGGGCCATGCGCGCCTTGCTCTTGGCGTGGCGACCCTTCGGGTTGGAGCGAACCCATTCCAGCTCGTGTTTCATGGACTTGATGCGTGCCTGCTCCTGCTTCTGCTCGAGCTCCAGGCGCTGCTCTTTCTGCTCCAGCCAGGAGGAATAGTTGCCCTCCCAGGGGATGCCGTGTCCACGGTCGAGCTCCAGGATCCAGCCGGCGACATTGTCCAGGAAGTAGCGGTCATGGGTGACGGCCACGACGGTGCCGGGATACTCGTGCAGGAAGCGTTCGAGCCAGGCCACCGATTCGGCGTCCAGATGGTTCGTCGGCTCGTCCAGAAGCAGCATATCCGGCTTTGACAGCAGCAGCCGACAGAGCGCGACCCGGCGGCGCTCGCCGCCCGAGAGTTTGGTGACGTCCGCGTCCCAGGGCGGGAGGCGCAGCGCATCGGCGGCGACCTCGAGGGTGCGCTCCAGATTGTGCCCGTCGGTGGCCTCGATCAGATTCTCGAGGTCGGCCTGCTCCTTGGCCAAGGCGTCAAAGTCAGCATCCGGCTCCGCATAGGCAACGTAGACCGCGTCGAGCCGCTCCAAGGCCGCCGTGATATGGCCGAGCGCCTCCTCGACGTTTCCGCGCACGTCCTTGGTCGGATCGAGCCCGGGCTCCTGGGACAGGAAGCCGATCTTGATGCCGGAATGAGGACGCGCCTCGCCCTCGATCTCGGTGTCGAGACCGGCCATAATTTTCAACAGGGTCGATTTACCCGAGCCGTTCAGGCCGAGCACGCCGATCTTGGCGCCGGGGAAGAAAGACAGCGAGATATCGCGCAGAATGACGCGCTTGGGCGGCACGATCTTGCCGACCCGGTTCATTGTGAAGATGTACTGAGCCATGGTGTCCGGGATACGTGATGGTGAGTTGTCTCGGGCGAGGATGGATTCTGGCACGCGTTCCTTTTTTTCGGAGGGGGCGTGCTGCCCGTTTCTGCGCCGCATTCTGCTCCGGCAGTCCATAAATGTCCAAACAGAGGAGCAACGCGATGGTCGGAAGGATGATTCCCGTAATCGGCTTCGTCGCCCCGAGCGGGATGGGCAAGACCACCCTGGTGCGGGGGGTCGTCGTCGACCTCACCGGTCGGGGTCTGCGTATCGGCTATCTCAAACACGCACACCATCGGTTCGATCTGGATACGCCGGGTAAGGACAGCTTCGAAGTGCGCGAGTGCGGCGCGCGCCAGACGCTGCTCGCATCCAGAACCCGGTGGGCGCTGCAGGCCGAAAATCCAGTGCAGGACGAAGACCCCGACCTCGGTCGGATGCTCTGCCGCTTCGAGCTCGACAGACTCGATCTGGTGGTCGTCGAGGGGTTCAAGCACGCCCTTTACTCGAAGATCGAGGTCTATCGTCCGTCGATGGGGCAGGAGCCGCTGTATCCGACCGATCCGGGCATCATCGCCGTCGCGACCGACGCGCCGCTCGCCGGGGCTGCAGTGCCGACGGTGTTGTCGCTGCAACATCCGGAAACCGTCGCCGCCTTTATCCTGACGCGCCTGGATACGATCCGCATGCGCATCGCTCCGGCGTCTTAGGGCGGTTTCCGGATACTTCGATACCGCAACGAGAGACCAAACACTTGATGCGCCGACACCGCTTCCAGTGAGATGGCTTCGTTATATCTGTGCGGTCAAATAAGCGATCCATCCTGCATCTGGCTCGCCTGTCTCGACCGGCACGAAGATCCCGTCCGGGTGGCCGCGGGCATCCCAGCCCTGCCAATAGACCATGACACGGGAGAATCCCGACTCGGCCAACAACTCACGAATCTCCGGGAGTGTCCACAGTCGCCAGTCGTAGCTGAATGCACGCAGCCACTGCGACCCGTCTGCAAACCGAAAATGGATGTCGCAGACTAGCCTGCCTGTGACCGGCTCGTAGACGCGTTGCTCCCAGAGATAGGTGAAGGGCTCGCCGTGCGGATCCTGCACCCGTCGCTCTTCGGTCAAGAGCCGAAAGCTGTCGTATCCGCCGAAGGCATCGAGGAAGAACACACCGTCGTCGGCCAGCCTATCGCGAACACGACGAAAGTAGCCAAGCAGATTCGCCCGGTGGCGCAGCAGCCAGTAGCTGCAATTCATCGCAAGCACGATATCCGGCCGCGGCGTTGCCACCTCGCAGACATCCGCCTGCACCAGGGCGACCCGAGCGCGACGCTCCGCATCCAAGGCATCCAGATTATGGCGCCGGCCCCAGTCCAGAACCTCCGCATCCAAGTCCACTCCCCAGGCGCGATTGCCTTTGCGCCGACGCACCCACTCGCAACACACCGCCGCCGTACCGCAGAAGTCCTCCCGCAGCGTCCGCGCGCTGCGTCCGCGCAGTTGCCGGTAGGTCCGATCGATGAAATCGATCTCGGTCCGCGGGTTTTGAACCGAGAGCTGATAAAGACGGTGCCGGTCTGCGCCGTCGGCCCTTGTCGGACCCGTGTGAGCTGTGTGAGTTGCCATCTGTCTGCCGAGGTGTTTGCGATCCGCCTTGATCCGTCCAGTATCGATCCTTCAGCCCAACGACCGAAACCTGATATCCCCAACACTGCCGAAGCATGATTTGAAAGCCGCTAGCCCTTCCTGTACGCTACGCGGCTCGCGAGTACGTCAGACGGGGTTTGGAGAGCAAGTCTTCCGGTCGTTTGATCGCGATCCCTGCGGAGAGGTGTCCGAGTGGCTTAAGGAGCACGCCTGGAAAGTGTGTATAGGTTAACAGCCTATCGAGGGTTCGAATCCCTCCCTCTCCGCCACATTAAAATAAAAATATAAATAAAAACAATAAATAAAAGTTCTAAGGGCCCCTCGAAAAGCGTTTTGCCCCCAAAATTGCCCCCAACCGAAATTTCCGATCTGCAGATCCTTTCATAGGGCGCTCGGAACCCGAACACGCCTCATCTTCGCCTGACGCCTGCATGATGGCAATATTTGCCCCCATCGCTCGGTGACGCTGCCGTGACGGGTCTCGTGTTCCCGCGGTCGCTGTGGCCCGGCCTCGACCCCAATGTCTGGGGCGGCACCCCAACGACATCTCCTGACGAGTCCGTGTGACGGCGCGGCCCTCCGTGCACGTTCCCCAGCACATGGTGCGCCTCGTGCATCGCCTGTGCGGATGCGGGCCACGAACCGTTTCCGTGCGCCGGTCTCGGGATTTGCTGTTCCAACGTTCGGGGTGCCGCTTTGGGACCCTTTGGGTCTGCAGCGGCGGTATTGCTACTCTCGCAGTTGTATGCCCGAAATCAAGCGGCCCCGCCGTTCGTCGATAGGGTTTGTCGGCGCTTGGCTCGGTCAATTCGGATCGCGCGTCCGCGAGGAAAATTCCAGCGTGTTCGGTTCAAGTATCCGGGTTGCAGTCCGGGAACGGCGTCGAGTTCTGCCTTTGCCTCCCTGGGCATGCTCTCGGGCTGCCGTGGATGCTGGCGGGGAGAAAGGGAGAGCGGAGCGAAACCGAGCGGCCTCGGTAGGCAGGCGTCGCCGCGATGCCGTTGCCTGGCCAGAGGGCACAGCAGAGGCGGCGGCGACCCTAACGAAGCGCATCCGTCACGGCGTCAAGCCATTTGCGGATCTTGTCGGACCCGGCAAATTGCCCCGTCGAGTCGCGTCCGGCTGGGCCAATGGAGTGGACCGGTTTTTGTGTCAGGTTGTCATTAAGAAACGCGTCCGTCCGGCGGCCGGATTCCCCCGGAGGCAATCGCGAGCAACACGCGAAACTCCGGATGAAACGTGCAGCGTTTCAGCCCCGGTTGCTCTCGTTCCGCCTTCGATGAGGGATCCGATCGCGGCGCCGAAACCCTATCCCGGCCTGTGTGCCGGTCTCGACGGATCCTTCGGTGAGTGCTGTCGGTTTCGCTGCCGTAAGGCTGGGCAAGAGCCGAGAGCGGCGCCGAGCCTGACCTGTTCCCGGGCCTCTCATCTTCATGACACCACTTGAATCTGCAGCATCATTCCGAAAGCTTTCATCGCGCGGTCCCAGTACTGCTCCGCTCCGGGATCGCCCGGCCCGCAAAGGTCAGCCTGCTCGACGTGACGCAGGAACCGGCGTCGCGCTTGCGGCCTGCGTGACGGCGGTCGCGCGCTCATCCGCACCGAGACCGAACGTCGATCGTCGCGCATGGATGCTCGAGACCAGGGTGCGCAGCTCGTCCTCGGTGGCGGCGCGGATCAGCGCGGCGAGTACCGCTTCGATGTCATGCTCGGGCCAGGCGGCTGCGCGTGCGCCGAGTGCGATCGGACGTGGAAACAGACCGGCGGCGATGCGGGCATACACTACGGAACGGCTGTAGCCGGTGCGCTCGAGCACGGTTCGCAAGCGCAGCACAGAGGTTGGCATGTAACGTCTCCAAATGAAGTAAGCGGTTCGATTGGCGCTTCGGCGCGCCGGGATTGCACTGGGCGCCAAGATGGATCTAAAGGTGATCGCTCGGCCCGCAGGCTGGACGGGGCGGCCGACGTCAGGGATCTGTGGTCGTGACGTTCTCTCTGTGATTTCCGGCTGGGGCTGAATGCACGGCTTCGTCGGGTTGCGGGCGATCAGCCCCATCGCGCGACGGCCGAGACACCTTCAACGCACAGATCGGGCAATCCACGGACCGGCGCGAGAACGCCCCTGCCACGTAGGGGATCGCGCAGGGCTCGCAGGTGCGGAAGAGCACGAGCCCCGTGGTGAGGTCGCGGGCGATCACCCAGCCCTGGTTGATGTCGAGGGGTGGGCCGAGCGTGTCGGATCCCGTCAACCCCGCCATCTGCTCCAGATAGAGGCGGTGCCCCGTGAGCAGCGCCTCGATGTCGATGCATCGCTGAACCGCCGCCCCGCCGAAGGCGCGATACAGGCCCGCAAACACCGACGCGTTGGCCTGCCGACGCGCCGAGCCGAGGAGACTGCCGGTGCTCGGCAGTTGACCGGGCAAAGGCTTGCAGCCGTGGATCTCGTGGTGCAGTTCGCGCAGCACGGCCGGGCGCAGACCGCTGATCCGCGCCACAAGCGAGGTGCGCATGCCCCGTCGGATCAAGGTGATCGCCAGCTGCGTCTTGGCGTGATGCCGAAGTCTCATGGCTGCGCTACCTCCTCGGCGGCGAGCAGAATCACCTGCAGCTCCAACCCGAGTGCGGACGGCCCGGTCGTGCGAAGCCGTTCCTGCAGCCAGCACACGCGAAAGCGCGGTCGAAACAACACCACGCCCGAAGCGGCCAGTTCGCGCAACATCGCGAGCGAGGCATGACGCAGGATGTCCAGCATTTCCCGGTCGACGCCATAGACCAAGACGGCCTTTTCGGTGTCCGAACGCGCCAGCTCGCGGGCACCGAGCAGCCACATCAGATTCAGGGTATCGACCTCGCAATCGAGGTGGGGCGCGGGGTTGGGCCGGTCTGGTCCCGCGCCGGGGGTCGAGGGTCTATCCGTCATCTTCGTTCTCACGGCAGAAAAACATGTTGACGGTGCTATAATCGGGCGTATAAAACGAACATGTCAAATAAAAAAGCGCAATAAGCGACGTTAGGATTACTATAACGCGATTTCTCTGCGCTCGACTCGGGTGGGATGGCCATGGTGATGAACAAACAAGATGCTGATTTACATCACAAAATATTCTGGGATGCCGCCGGATTCGCGACGCGCCTGGCGCGGGCCAAGGGTGTGCTGTCCACGAATGCGTTCGCACAAAAGTGCGGTATCTCCGAGAGCATCTTCCGCAAGTACCTCGCGGGCGCGAGCGTTCCCGGGGCGGACAAGCTGGTCGATATCGCCCGCGTGGCGGGTGTGTCCCTGCTCTGGCTGGCTACCGGGCAGGGGCGCGCCGAGGACGGCACGGACGCGATGGTCCGGGGTCCGGTCGACGTGGATCTGCTGGAAACCCTGCTCGAGTCGGTCGAAGGCGGACTCGAGGAGATCGGCGCGACCTTGACGCCGGCGAAGAAGGCCAAGCTGGTCGCGGCACTCTACAGCCTCTATCGCAGCAGCGAAGACGTCCGCAGGGCACCGGTGTTGGAGCTTGTCAGGCTGGCGAGCTGAGCGTGACCGAGTTCACGGTTCGGCGAATCCGCCCCGGAATGACGGTCGCTCGACGCGTTTTTGCGTTGACGCGGTCGATGCGTCGGGCGACGATCCGATGTGCTTGATATCAGGTGCATACTTCGGATCACGGAACAGCGGAGGTTGTTCGATGCTCGACAAGAGTGATGAAATCCGTTCGACAATTCGCGGGATCATGGGCGACAGCGTGCCCAAGCCGAGGCCGTCGGACGTGGCGATGCCGTCGTTGAGCATCGATATCGGCGGCATCAATCTCAAGAACCACAACGCGTTCGAACACGCGCATCCCGATCATCGAATCGATCTTCCCGCGATGGCCGCTGCGCCGCCCGGGGTCCAGCGCTGCCATCGCCAGCAACGTAGCCTGTTGCGGGTGCTCGGCTCGGTGCTGATGTTCGCCGCCATCGCCCCGCTCTACCTGGTGGAGTTCTTGTCGGACATGCCCGACAACATCATTTTGACCATCGGATTCATCATGCTGATCTTGAGTCTGATCAGTTTTACGATCGCGACGATGCTCGAATCGTCCTGATTCGAGGGCGGCCGCTCATCTGCGAGCGACCGCATTTCTCCGGGAACACGCCGACCATTGCCGATGCGGCCCGGTCGTGACGGTAACCGCACAGCATGTCGCATCCTCGGCAGGGCCCACCTGCCGGGGATTGCGAGGACGATCGGGCCGTCCGTCCGAGCAGCGACGATGGACCGGCAGAAATCGCCAAGCCCGCGCCGGCCATCCTCCCGCTGTCCGTCTCCGACTGCTCAGGTGTCGGGCCGCTCCGGCCCGGCGCTGCGCCACCTCGCTCCCGATTGCCGACAACAAAGCGCAAAACACGCGAAAGACGTCGAAAAGCGTCATCTTGAGCGGCTTCGCCGCGCAGGCAATCGGCCTATCATCTGTCCAGCGTTCGAGGACGCTCTCCGCACCGGCCAACGCTTCGGCCACGCTGCCTGCGGGACGGTCTCGAGCGCGTTCCATGTCGGCGGCGGCAGCGTCACGGTCTGCCCGGCCCGCCGGCCGGGATATGACAGACAGCGATTCGGAGCCCGCAATGAACAGCACCATCGGAGGAAACCTCCGTCACCTGCGCAGGCGATCCGGTCGGACCCAAGCCGAGGTGGCCAAGCGCGCCGGGGCCTCGCAAGCCTGGATCTTCCGCATCGAGACCGGCGACGCCAACCCGACACTCGCCAGTTTGCGCCGCGTCGCCCGCGCTCTGGATGTCCAGGTCGTGGATCTGCTGCAACGCCGCCCCGAGCAGGCGCGCCCGACATGAGCCGAGCGGCACGCGATTGGGCTTGGGA
>JBGSKP010000165.1:0-1780 GCA_041741175.1 Thiocapsa sp.
GAGCGCTTGCAACAGCGCCTGTGGAGCGGCTCGCCTGGCGCGGCGACGACCAGGCGCTGGCGGCGATCGATACCGCCGGCGGCGTCACCGTCTGACAACGTGCAGGTACTCATCGACGGCACGGCGGGTCGACGAGACGTCCTGACGGACGACCGCATCGGCGCTCGGGGTAACTTCTCAAAAAATAGTGGCAACGATACCAGTAAGCTACGAGAATAAGTTGGACTTAAAGACGAGCTTACACCCCCCAGAGCCTCATCTGTCGAACATGGTTGACCCGAATCTACGACCGATGCTTGGTGAAGCGGAGCGTACGCCGTTGGTGGAGGTGCTGCTGGGGCGGATCGAGCAGCTGCTTGAAGAACAGCGCCGGCAGGCCGAACTCATCGGGCAGTTGCGCGACGAGATCGCGATGCTCAAGGGCGAGAAGGCGAGACCAAAATTCAAGCCGAGCGGGATGGAGCAGCAGACCGAGCCCGAGACCTCCGAGGGTGACACCGGGACCGAGGCCGGTGACGGAACCGGTGGAGCGCGCAAGCGACCGGGATCGGCGAAGCGGCCCAAAACCGCGCAGCTCACCATGACGGTGATACCTGAGACACTGGCAATCCCAGCAACTGCGCTGGATGGAACTACAAGGACGATAGGCATCTTTGCCTGCCGATCGGTCAGCCAATCCAGTGCCGCCCAAGTCTTGCCGACCCCTTCCCAGCCGACCACCGCAGCCGGTGCATCGGCCATCGCTCGATCGTTCCACCATGCGGAAAGGGCGGCGAAACTCCGTTGGCGGCGGATGGTCCCAGGGTGGTGGCCGCCAGCCGCGTCCTGACCGAGCGCCGCCATCGAGGTTCTTGGCGTAGTCCAGATTGTTGTCAGCCGCTCGAGCGACAATGCGCGCAGGCGTTCAAAGCCGAGATTCCAGCTCGCGAGATCGCGCCTTAGCGAGGAGAGGGCGTCCTCCCCCTCCGACGCCAAGCTTCGGGCAAGGTCTCCTGCCTCTTTGGAAACCATCGTCTCGATGACATGGGGAGCGGAAGTGCAGAGCGCCGCGAGAGCTGGAAACCCGTCCGGTTTCCAGTCGATGACTGCGACGGGAAGACCGAGTGCGTCACTTTTCCTTAGCAAATCCTGCTCAGGTTGTTCCGGTGCAGATCGGGTGGCTGTAAGAAACCATGCCCCAATAGCGGGATCATTCTTCACGGCGTGATCGATTTCGCCGAGCAACTCGCGGTCGCTTAGGCTGGTTTCGTCGGCGTAGCGTTTGGTCTCGATGCGGAATCGCCGCCCTTGACGACCGCCTGGTCCGGCGTCCCCGCCATGCTGGAAGCCAGACTTCGCGATGGCGATCGTCAGTCCCAGGAGTTCGCTCAGCAACGCTGCTGTCAGTCTCTCGAAAGCCCTGGGGGTCAGGTCCTCCTGCAGGATCGTTTTCAGCTTGCTGAGGCGGTTTTCAGTCGTTTCGGGGAGCAAGTGGGTGGTCATGTCGTGGTGGTTGATCCTGCGGTTTGCATCGGTCAACGTGATTAGCAATTAGCCTCAGCCAACTTGAGCAGGCGGTAGGGTATGGGCGGGGTGCATGCCGCGGCGACGCCGAGGCGCGGCAGCATGGCCGCCAAGTCGAACCGGCAGGTTTCTGTGGACAGTGCGGCCTGGCAAGGCCGCGTGTTCTAGCGGGTGGGAATCCCGCCTGGGTAATCGTGCGCCGCGAGCCCAGTATCGAGCCTTGCGGCGTGGACGGCAACGGACACGGCGATGCGTAGGCACGAAAGCAGGCGAGGTG
>JBGSKP010000166.1:0-10555 GCA_041741175.1 Thiocapsa sp.
CGTGGTCATGGTGCCGGGCACCAGCTTGGTCGAATCCTGTCCGACCTGCTGCATGGCGTATTCATTGACATCGATCGATCCGGGCGAGCGCGACCAAACGAGGCTCAGGATGACCATGACCACCAGGTAGGTCACCAGAAAAAGACCAGCCGTCCACCACAGACCTTTTTCCTTCCAGGTTCGCGGATGATAATAATTTGCGACCTTGACGACACGATTCTTCAGCTGCGGGGCTCTCGTTTTGACTTCGGCGTCCATCTGCGTCTCCTCTCGTGGTTGTGGGGGCTCCTCCGAAACCGAGGGGATTCCGAGGAGCGGTTCGTTCCTTCAGATGCTCAGATGGAGTCGTAAGGCTTACTCGGCGGCCTTGACCACCAGATCGTTCCGTACCGATTCAACGTTCTCGACTCCGCTGGCGATGGCTTGGCTTCTGTCGATACTCGCCTGCGAGTCGACTTCACCGCTAAGCGTGACGACGCCGTCGGTTGTTGTGACGCTGATCTGAAACACCTTGAGCACAGGATCAGCTAAGACGTCTGCCTTGATCTTGGCTGTGATCGCCGCGTCGTCGATATAGGCACCTGCCTCCTCCGCCTTCGTGGAAACCGCCTCCTTGGCCTCCTCCATCTTGTCCCCCGTCTTCTCGACGGTTCGATCAACTGTTTGCCCAGCCTGCTCGGCCGGACCCTCTTTTTCACAACCGACCGATCCCAGCGCGAAGCCCAGGACGAATGCCAACATCAAAATTGCGCTATAGGATCGATTCATCGGAGCATGTGCCTCTCAAAATGGTGATAGGGGGCAGAACCGTCGGGCGGTTCAGCTTGCGGCGAACCGACGGACGGCATCTGCAGATCAGAGTCGCCCCAACAAAAACAGGATCAGCAGAATGACGAGGATCACGCCGATCACGCCCGAGGGGCCGTAACCCCACGACCGACTATGCGGCCAGGTCGGGATGACACCGACCAGGATGAGAACCAGAACGATGATGAGAATCGTGCCGAGTGACATGTGCTTGCTCCTCTAGGCGAGCGCGCGGACCCCGTTCGCTGCTCCGTTGCAGTACTGAGCGAGGCCGAACGCTCAATTATGTGAGCTGTCCTAACCGTCGAGCTTGTTGGTCTCCTCCCACTCCTTGACCTGTTTTTCGGCTTCTTCCTGCGCAATGCCGTATTTCTCTTGAATGTGCCCGACCAGAACGTCACGTTTGCCGGCGATGCGGTCGAGGTCGTCGTCCGTGATGTCTCCCCATTTCTCCTTGACCTTGCCGGTAAATTGTTTCCAGTTGCCTTGTACTTGATTCCAGTTCATTTAAATGACCTTTCGTGTTGATAAGGTTGAATCAATTCGAGCTTGTTTGCCCTGCCGGACCGCCGGCACGAGGCAATGCTCATGTTAGAGTCGGATCCGTATGCCGTGTTATCCGTTACATCGAGTATAGCTTTTTGGGAGATCTTTGCTTGGTTTCTCACTCCCGGATCACGATGAGGAGAGTTTATCCGAAGGGCTGTGCATGGGCCATGAGACCATTCCGCACGACGGTCATAGGTCGCCGTCGATGCAGGTACGCGAGAAAGCCCCATCGATTTTGCTTCTTCCGTGGGGTCCGTGGCCCTTGCGACTCGAACCGGCAGTTGCACCCATGGACCCCATGCGACTGCCGCAGCTCGAACGCGTGGACATCGTCACATGTCACGTTTGACGTCTTTCGCCGTATCACTAACGGCTTCGCCGCCGCGCTGGATATCCTTACCTGCTCCTTCCATCGTATTGCAGCCGATCAACCCAGCGATCAACCCAGTGATCGACACGAGTACCATCAGCGTTATGAGCTTTTTCATATCCGTTTCCTATAGCTACAGGTTGAATGAGGTAAGCCGGCCACACAGGCTCAAATTTAGTGCTTGGCTGCGATTAACCGCAGCGACACGCTAACGTTGCAACAGGGGGATCAGTCCAACGATGCCGACGACGATCAGATAGACGGCCACGAAGTAATTCAGGAATCTGGGCGCGAGCAGAATGAGTATGCCGGCCAAGAGGGCGAGCGCTGGTGCAACGAAGGCGCTGCTTAACTCGATGTTCACCCGCGATCCCGTATCAGTATTAGTGAGTATTGGTATTCGTCGTGTAAGCCGCGAGCGCGGACGCCACGATTTGCTCAAAGCCGAACGGGCACCTCGCCGAGTAGATAGCCGTCACCTGTTGCGGCGAGACACTTCCCCCTGTCCCCTATCCCCTGTCATAGAACATAGACCCCGTCGCAAGCTATGTATGTTCGATACCGTACATAGCGGTGCCAAACGTTTCTGGCTCGGCGCTCCCAGGCAGTCGCGTCACCCCCGCTCTCCGCCGAATCGCTCGGTTCTCCCCGGCTGATCAAACCGAATCCGGGTCGGCATGCCGAGGGGATTCCCCTGCCGCCCGCTGCTGCTCGCGTTGGACATGGCTGTGAACAAGTCGGGAAGCATGCGGCAAACTATGTGCGCTACCGTACAGACTGGGCGACTCCACCGTCGTAACATTAAAACTGAATCAGCCAAAGTTGCTGCCGAAGTGATCTAAATTGACCCCTCCCCACGGAGCTGTCTGATGGCCATCGACCTCGACCCCAAGAAAAACCATCTGCTCGCCGCGCTGCCGGAGGCTGAGTGGCAGCGCTGGCTACCGCACCTGGAGGCGGTCGAGATGCCCTTGGGTCAGGTTCTCTACGAATCGGGCCGCACCCTGGATTATGTGTATTTTCCAATCACCTCCATCGTGTCGCTGCTGTACGTGATGGAAAACGGCGCCTCGGCCGAGATCGCGGTCGTCGGCAACGAGGGCATCGTAGGCATCTCGCTGTTCATGGGGGGCGAGACCACGCCCAGCCGCGCGGTGGTGCAAAGCGCCGGAGTGGGTTTTCGGCTCAAGGCGCAGATGATGAAGAACGAATTCAATCGCGCCGGTCCGGCGATGCACCTGCTGCTGCGCTACACCCAGGCGCTGATTACCCAAATGGCGCAAACGGCGGCGTGCAACAGACACCACTCGCTGGACCAGCAACTGTGCCGCTGGCTGCTGCTGAGTCTGGATCGTCTGGAGGGTAGCGAGCTGGTGATGACACAGGAGCTGATCGCCAACATGCTCGGTGTACGCCGCGAAGGCGTCACGGAGGCCGCGCTCAAGTTGCAGGAAGCCGGCCTGATCAGCTATTCGCGCGGTCATATCAAGGTTCTGGACCGCGAGGGACTCGAGCAACGAAGCTGCGAGTGTTACGCGGTGGTGAAGAAAGAGTGCGACCGGCTGCTGCCCAATCGATTGGCCGTCTAATCCGCATCTGCACGGGCTGGAGCCCAAGTCCGTTAGCCTAACCGATAGGCATTGATATCCGCTGCATAGGTTAGGCGATCCTCCGCGCGCCCACCTTCAAAGAGATCGCTGAAAAGCGTCTTGAGGGCAGGGTTGATCGCCACTGGCGGGCCGGCGAAATAGCCGTGGGCATTGCCCACACCGTCGGCGCGGGTGATGTCGAGGTAGCGGGCATTCGCGGCGTACAGGTTCTTGAGATAGTGGCCGAGCCGCGTCCGCTGCTCCTCGCCCGGTTTGCGACGCGCCCAGGCAAGTGCGAAATCGTTCTCGTTGATGACGATGTAGAGTCGGTTGCGGAACTGGATGCGCTCGACCCAGGTCTCGTGCTCCGCATTGTTGGCATCCGCGGCGAGGAGCGAGACATTGTCGAAGATCAACTGCGCGGCGGCCGCGCCGCTCGGTCTCAGGGCGTACTTGAGCACATAGTTGCCCATGCTGTGGCACATCAAATTGAGCGTGATCTTGCAGTCCTCGGCCAGGAGTTGCGTGAAGCGAGCCTGCATGGCCTCCCGATTGCCCCGCTCGTCATCCTCCCGCAACACCTGCTGCCAGAAGGCATCGCGCCGCGCCTCGGTCAGCTTGTCGTGATAAAAGCGCACCTTCTCAAAGAACCGGTTGAGTGCATCCATCGACACGCGCGCATCCTGTTTGTCGTCGAGATAGGCCGTGGTGCCGCTCACCGCTCCACCGCCGTTGGCCGGCCAGCTGAACGGCACGACGATGACGTTGTAGAGTGCCTCGAGCGTCTCTGCCGTGCCCACGACATCATGCATGTCGTTGTTGTAGCCGTGAACGTAGATCAGCAGATGACGTTTCTGCCGTGCTGCCTGTTCCATCAGGTCGCAGGCGACCCGCAGGCTCGCGTACCAATCCTCCCGTTCGTCGATCGCGAGTGCGTGGCGTCTCTTCAACGCCTTCACCTCGGTCTGCGTCAGCTTATTGGTCAGCAATTCGGTCTCGTAGTGCGTTCCCTGCTTGGTGACCTTGACGAGTCGCAGCTCGTTGGGCCCGCTCGGGTTCGGCTTGTCGCCGAAGACATCGAGACCCTGTGCGCGAACCTTGACCTCGCGATTGGTGACGATGTACATAGCCGTGTCCTCCGAGTTGGCCTTTGGGTGATCAGAGCGATCTGAGCAAGGCGCTGTTCTACGGAAAGTATTGAAGAGGTTACCCATTCATTCAAGGGTCGGCGCCTGGTCTTTGTCGATATCGGCGCCGAGGCGGGTTGGCTTCGGTGCCGCTGCGTGGTCATGCTGTTACCCATCGTGGTGCAGTGCAGCGATCCCGATCCCCGAACCAGTCGTCGTGTCCATCCATCATTACGTCAGAGGCCCGCGATGCGTCGTTCTGTCTTTGTTCTGCTGTCGGTTTTGTTGTGCGCGACGGCCGGTGCGGAATCACTTGAAGGGACCTGGTCTGCGCCGAGTCTGTCGCGACCGGATACACCAATCGTCATCGGCCTGCTGCCGGGCGGTCAAGCTACCGAGCAGATCGGTGATTATCACGGCGCCGGAACCTGGGCGATGGAGGGGGCGAGCGCGCGCATCGACTGGGGGAAAGGCTGGGTTGGTGTGTTGCGCCCGACGCCCGACGGGGACTATCGCCTGGTCACCTGGAAAGGCGGGTCGCTCCTGGATGGTCCGCCGGACGACGACAAACCGGCCGTGCGGATCGCGCCCGCCGGCCGGTGATCACCACGCTGCGAATTCGGCCGGGGATGCCAACCGCGGCGGGGATGCGCCCTCAAGGCCCGGCAGAAACCGCGAAGTTCATCCCCGTGCTCCAGGGTCCATCGCCGTCGTCGTTCCAGGTCTGGATCCACCAGGTCGCATTGCCGTCGGCGAGACCGATCGACGGGGTCACCGCACAAACACCACGCCCGCTGCCGCAACCGGCCTCGGCAGCGGTGTACCAGGTGGTGATCTTGCCGTTACCACCGGACGTGGTGTCGTCGACCCAGAGGTAGTACCAGGTGGAGTCGCTCACCGCGTTCCAGGAATAGGTCGGCACAGATGTCCGGATGAGCCCTGAAGGGCTGATCAGCGTTGCAGGTCCCGGTGGTCGGGCATTGACGATGAAGTTTCTTTCCGCGCTCCAGGGACCGTAGCCGAAGTCATTCCAGGTCTGGATCCACCAGGTTGCGCGGCCATTGACCAGTGCCGTCACCGGGGTCACCGAGCAGGTGCCGAGTCCATTCGCGCATCCGGCCCCGGCGGACGTGTACCAGGTCATGATCTTGCCGTTGCCCCCCGAAGAGGGATCATCCACCCACAGGTAGTACCAGGTGGAGTCCCGGACCGCGCGCCAGCTGTAGGTCGGCGTGTTGTCGGTGATGGTGATGCCCGACGGACTGACCAGCGAGGCGGCCTTTGGCGGGGTGCCCACGATGAACCCCATCGGGGCGCTCCAAGGGCCTGCACCTGTCTCATTCCAGGTCTGAATCCACCAGGTGGCATTGCCTTTGACCAGCGCGATCGACGGGGTCACCGAGCAGGTGCCACTGCCGCCCGCGCACCCGGCAGCCTCGGCGGTATACCAGGTCTTGATCTTGCCCTGATCCCCGGAGGTGGTGTCGTCGACCCAGAGGTAGTACCAGGTGGAATTACGCACCGCGTTCCAGGTGTAGGTTGGCGTCGTGGTGCCGGTTGCACCGTTGGGACTGATCAAGGTCGCGGCTGGAGGAGGAGGAGGAGGAGGAGGAGGAGGAGGAGGAGGTGGAGGTGGAGGTGGAATCACCGAAGGGCGAATGCCGAAGATACCCAGTTGATTGCTGGTAAAGCTGTAGCCGCCCGGATTCAGATTAGAGAGCAGGAAATAACCGTCGTATGCGCCGTTCCAGCCCCAGTTGAAATGGAAATAGTTGGAGTCGGTATAACCGTCCAGGACGAACGCATGCCCGCCGGAACCATATCCCGCATACAAAATCGGCCGCCTCGTATCGAGATCCGCTTTGATCTTACCGACCCATGCCGCATCGCTATACATCGAACGCGCCGTGAGGTCTTCGGCTAGGTACTTGAAATAATTCCGCAGCGCGGGTGCAATCCGGTCCGGATAACAATTCGACGAGTTCGTTCCATAATCCATGTCGACGGCGATGCCGACATGACTTAAGAGGGTCGCGACGGCGCTATTGTAATACGACAACACTCCTGTAGATGGCATCGCCGCCCAGTTATACGCGGTGGCTCCAAAATTCGCCGATAGTGTGCCGTAGTGCGCATGATAATAGGAATGTGCGCCCTGCCCAACCGCGGGCTGTGCGTGATACCGTAAAATCTGACCCATCGCCGTGGCGCAGCACCCCACAAGGGCATGGCCGCCGGGACCTGCGCTATCGGCAGGGCAGAACTGATTGTAATAGTTTTCCTGCGACCAGGTCGTGTTGATCAACGGCAGTACGGCATCAAGCGCGGCTTCGCTGACCGCATCGGCACTCTGTGGCGCCGGCTCGAAGTTCGGCACATCAAGGTACTGCCAGGCATCGGAAATGAGATCGGCAGTGTCCTGTGCCGATATGGATTCCGCGGCCAGAGCAAGTGGATCGCTTTGAGCGGCGAGTCGGATACTCTCATCGACCATCTGCATCCACGCCAGGAAGGCCGGTGGCGCGTCATCGCTATAAACGGTGCCTTCCGGCGAATATCCAATAACTGGATAGGCCACATCGTCCGCTGCGACAATCACCCAACCATCGGGATGCATGTTGAGCACGTAATAAGCGGTGGTGGATTGCGCCGCGGCTTCACCCGCGCCGCTCCAATACAGATCCGGCAGAGCCTGATGTTCAACGCCGGTCTGATCGAGCATCCAGTTGGCCGCAACGCTTTGCGCGCGCTCTTGCGTTACCGGAGCGGCGAGCGCAGTGAAGACAATGAGCGACAAGCAGAGCATGAGGGGTAAGCCGACGGCCGAAAAAGATCGAAAATGCCGTTGAAATCTCATGTTTAGTCTCCTTCCATGTCGATGTTCGATACAGGCATGGCAAACCAATCAGGCCCGGTCTGCCGATACTGCACCGTACTGCTCAATCACGACTCCTGGAGGGGATTCTTGTTTGGCTGTCAGGGGCTGGACTGCCCAGCCGGGTTGCCGGTGAGGGTGCGCTGGCTCGTCAGACCGGGCGTCCGGCGCTGCTGTAGTGATAGATGATTTTCGGCGTCTCGGACGGCGGATCACCCGCAGGATCACACGAATGATGATCCCGATCTGGTCAGGCGATTGCCCGTCTGGGCCAACGCGGCTGCCGCTCGGCCGGTGCCGGCGTCTCAGGTCGTCAGCTCGCTGACCCGGACGGCAACGTTCAATACCGGCTGCTGATCTGGCGGGGCAAGATAGCTTCCAGCTACCGGCGGCACGGCCTCCGGGTGGCGTGCCACCGCAACGGCGATGTGTTTGTCGCCAGTCACTTCCCCACTGGTGGGATCGAAGCCCTTCCATCCCGCACCGGGCAGATAGACCTCGGCCCAGGCATGGGTCGAGTCGTTGCCGGGTGCGTTGGCGGGCGCAAATGTAAACAGATAGCCGCTCACGAAACGGCTGGCCAGGCCCAGGGCACGGCAGGCTTCGATAAACAGGGCCGCGAAATCGCGACAGGAGCCGCTCTTGGTCGCCAGCGTCAGGGCGGGGTTCTGCACGCCAGGCTCCTCGCGCATCCGGTAGACAAAGCCGCCGGCAATGTCCCGGTTCAGCCGATCGAGCAGCGCGAAGGTTTCGATGGGGGCCTGCAGATCAAGGCCGTCCAGCCACAGCTGCACGGCACCCTGATCGGAGGGGTAGACCGATTGCTGAAACGGCGCGAGCTCGGCCTGGTCCTGCTCGGCATAGGCAAAGGGGTGAATGACCGCGTAGTCGTCGACCAGAAAGTCGAACGGATTGTCTTCGTAATGCTGGAGCACGACGCCGCTGCGCACGCACAAGCGCGCCGAGGATTCGGTAAAGGTCACGAGTGCGACCGAGTTGTCCAGCACGTCCCGTTTCCACTGCAGGATATGGGCCGGGCTGATCTCCAGCTCCGAGGATTCAATGCGGACATTGTGATCTGCCCGCGGGCGCAACAGCAGCCGGTGCGGCAGCAGCGTCACGGGACTGGGAAACAGATACTCGGTGACATGGCTGATGTTGATACGTCGCATGGTGGACTGCCTCTGGTTTTCGCGATCTGGTTTCGGCGCTGGAACGGAAGGTCGGTATACTAGCGGGGAGACAGTGGAACGTCTGCCCTCTGCCCCACCCGTTGCGTTTGGCTCGGCAGCTCGAGGATACGGCGTCGAGATTTCACTCACGATCTCCGGCTCAGGCGTCCAGATCAGACGTGCGCCGCTCGTCTCAGTCGCCCCACCGACCGGGGCAACATCCGCTGATCCCGCACAAGACCACGGGGGAATCCGCCCCCAACAGGCCGACACAGCGTGCCGGCCTGTCATCACGCATGCTTTAGTCACCGCTTCAAACGGACACCAACCCCATGGCCTCAAACTACGAAAGCTTCTTTACACTCGGCCGCTTCGGCGTTGTCGGACACACGACAGCCAAACCCTTCCCCCTCCTGAGCTATCGGCGTCTCAAGGCGATGGGTAAACCCGTCTACCCGATCGACCCCAGTACTATGCTTGTCGATGGCGATCCGGCGTATCCAACTCTAGCGTCCTTACCCCAAGCCGTCGATGGCCTGATCATCGAAGTGCCGAAGGCGGAGACCGCCGGATGGGTGGCCGCGGCCGCGGACGCCGGCATCGGCCATGTCTGGATCCACATGGCGCACGAGACTCCGGAGGCGGTGGCACTCGCCGCCGAGAAAGGGATCAACCTGCGTACCGGCACCTGCGCCGTCATGTATCTGAATCCCGGTCTGTCCTACCACAGCATCCACAAACTCATCATGAAGCTGACCGGAAAATATTGACCCCTGCAATGCAGGGTGGCGCGCCTGCAGTCATGTCGTGAGTTTGCGATAGATATCGGAGACCTTCAGGGGGAGTTTGCTCACGTCGGAGATAACAGCGTAATTGGCCGGGCCGTACATATGAGGCAGGTAATCGGCCCCGGTCTCGTCGATGGTGATGCAGAAGGCATGGATGCCTTTGATGCGTGCCTCGAAGAGGGCCTGGCGGGTGTCTTCGATGCCGTATTCGCCGCGGTATTGGTGGTCGTAGTCGTCGGGTTTGCCATCGGAGAGCGTGATCAGCAGCTTCACGCGGGACTCCTGCTCGGCGAGCAGGTGGCTGAGATGGCGAATGGCGACACCCATGCGGGTGTAGTCACGTGGGGCGATGGCACAGATCCGGGCCTTGGCGGCTTCGTCATAGGCTTGGGCAAAGGTCTTGACCGGGTATGCCTCGCAGCGCTTGCGGGTCCAGCCGGAGAAGCCGTAGATGGCGAAGCGGTCGCCGAGCGTGTCGAGCGCCTCGGCGAGCAGGATGAGCGATTCGCGCTCGGCCTGGTTGATCCAGCCCTTGGTTGAGCCGGACATGTCGACCATCAGCATGACGGCGATGTTGCGCTCGTCCTTGTGCATGCGGGTGAAGAGTCGGTCTGTCATCTCGAGTCCGGCATGGACGTCGGCATAGGCGTCGACCAGGGCATCGATGTCGACGTCCTCGCCGTCGCTCTGACGCTTGAGCAGACGATCCTCGCCGCGCAGCACCTCGAAAGTGCGGCGGATGGATTTGATCAGCCCGCCGTATTTGCGCAGCGTCTGATGGTAAAAGTCCGGGTCGCTCGGCGTCACCGGATGCTCGCGCAGGATGCACCAGCCCTTGCGGTGATGCTGTCGGCTATGGTCCCACTCATCGTAAGGGAAGGCGCCGTCCTCGTGATAGGTTCCGGCCCAGACAGATTCGGCCGCGCGCCCGTCGTCGCCTAAACCGCGCTTGTAGAGCCCAGGGCCGGCGGCGACCAGATACTCGGGCGGGATCTCGCCGTGATCCTGGATGATGCTCTCCATGGTGGAGATCACATCCTCCGGCGGCGTGACGGGATTGCCGTCCAGGAGAAGGTCAAAGCGCACACCGTTCGGGCTGTCCGGGTCCTCGTGTCGACGGGTCGCCAGGCGATCACGGGTTTCGGGCAGGGTCTGCGCCTCCGGTCGGTCCTCGCCGGGCGGCGTGCCGTCCTGATCCTCCACCATCTTCGCCAGGGCGATGCGGAAGCGGTCCTGCTCCAGCGAGCTGCGGATCGCGAGACGGGCGCGCACCGCATC
>JBGSKP010000167.1:0-3386 GCA_041741175.1 Thiocapsa sp.
CTGAGCCTCGGCACTGCGCGACCAGAGCAGGTCGGCGAGACGCTCGCGCGTGATCAGGGCGCCCGGCGGCATGGCGAGGATAGCCAAGAGTGCGGTGGCCTTGCGGGTCGGCAGCGTGACGGGCGCGCCGTCGCGCTCGACCGTGAAACCGCCCAGCAATCGGATGTGCAGTCTCGCGCTCATGTCGGTTTCCGCCCCTCAAATCCGTTGGGCGACCATTAAGGCCAGGTCGCCGAAACCGCTCTGGGGTGCGGCGAGTCGACCTTCGGCTCGGTAGGCGCGGATGGTCAGGTCGGGAAAGAGGGTGATCAGCTCGTTGCGGGCAAGACGATAGGCCGGGTTGGTCGGGCCGCGGCTGCCGCGCGATTCCCGCGCAAAGGTCTGATAGAAGAGCAGGCCGCCGGGACGCAGCGCGGCGGCAATGCTCGGGGCCAGGTTGCGATCGAGGAAGTGTGCGACCAGGATCAGGTCGAAGCTCCCTGGGCTCGGCGGCAGGGCGATCAGGTCGCGGACCTGGGCATCAAGGTCGAGTCCTTGCATGCGCGCCGCCTCCCGGAGCCGCGCAATAGCCGTGGGCGACAGATCCCATGCCGAGACCCGGAAACCCCGCTCGGCCAGCCACAGCGCGTTGCCGCCCAGTCCACAGGCAAAATCGAGGGCAGTGCCTCCCCCGGGGAGCAAGTGCGGCCATTCGCGCAACACCAAGGCCGGTTTCGGGACCGCTGTCGCGCCTTCGTAGCGCGCGTCCCAAGAGCGGGCGATGTCGTCTGACGCATCTGGCGAAGTTGGCGAAGTTGGATGAGTCATGGCTTGAGAGCCTCCTCCTTAAACCGCGTTCGGAGCGAGATGCGAAAATGTGAAGCGAGTCCAACGTTTGGGGCATCGACGGGCCTCGGCAGAGACGCGGTTTAAAGTTTATGTTCTTTTGAATAGTTAAACCGCGCCGACTCCAGCGGTCGTCAAGTTTTCCGGGGCCGGCCCCAACCAAAAACATCGCATAGCGCGCTGAGCGCGGTTTAGGCGATTTCCGGAGATTTGGATACCGCAACGCGAGACCAAACCGCCCTTGGTGCGCCCACACGAGGCGACCGCGTGATCCAATGCACGACTGCCGAAGGGCTTGCCGTGCATCTGGTCGAGGAACTGATCCGTTCGAGCCGCTCGCGCGCGGAGCCCAACCGGATCCTGGCGATGAACGTCTATCGGCAGACGTCGGAGGGCTGGCGGATGTCAGGCCATCACGCCTCCTTGCCGCTCATGCGCAGGCGACCCGACATGGCCGACACGGAAGCTCCGGAGCCCCGCATGCATTGATCCGTCGTGGCGGGATCCGCCGGTCGGGCCCCGTCCTCGAGGGCACCGACATGAGGTCATCCCGGTGACTCAGGCTCCTTGAGCCGGCTTCGCCCGGAGACCCACGGCCAAGCGACGATGCCCAGGTAGAAGGCCGCGGTAAGCGGCATGACCGGCCAGGTCGGAAGACTCAGGACCCAGAGGGTCGCCCCGCTGATCAGACACCAGGTGAGCGGGATGATCGCCAGCAACCAGCGTAGCGGATCGCGAACGAGCAGCAGGAACCCCAGCGTCGCGACGACGGTCGGATCCGGTGCGCTGCCGAAAACCTCCAGACCGGACCAGGCACGGCCGGACAACAGCCCGAGCAGGGGTTGCAGCGCGAGTGCGAAGACGACAATCCAGAGGGCCGGGACAGTCTCCGGAGCCGTGCCATCCGGCGAGCCGACCGGGCGCAGCCCCACCGCGACCGCCATGAGCACGCCCTGCAGCACGAAGCCGATCCCGAAATAGATCCCCGGCCAGCTCAAAGGCGCGTACCAGTGGATCTGAAAGACCCAGCCGATCCACACCCAGCAGGCCGCGGTCAGGATAAAGGGCGCGCGAAGCACCCGGCCCTCCACGCGCCGCGCCGTGACCAGGGCCGTCAGCCCCATCACCAGCCCGATGATCGGCGCCGGCCAGACCCCGATGTTGTAGCGCTCGAATAACCTGAAATAGGTCTCGCGCGAAAACGGAATCAGGTCGACGAGGGAATAGCTCAAGAGGTCCATCAGAGCGCGGCGACATCGGCGGCCATCCGACGCCGCAGTGCCGCATCCGGCATGGCACCGCGCGCGGCCGCCATGTTCTCCTCCATGTGATCCGCCCGACTGGTCGCCGGGATGGCACAGGTCACCGCCGGGTGCGAGACGATGAATTTCAACAAGACCTGGGACCATTCGGTGCAGTCGATCATGCGCGCCCAACCCGGCAAGGGGCGACGCTTGACGCGATCGATCAGCGAGCCACCCTGGAAGGGCCGATTGGCGATCACCGCGATACCCCGTTCCGCGGCCAGCGGAAGCAGGCGAGCCTCGGCCTCGCGATCCTCGATGTTGTAGGTCAACTGCACGAAATCGATCGGTTGCGTCTCCATGATCCGGGCAAGCTCCGGATGACGGCGACCGTGCGAGGTGGTGACGCCGATATAGCGCACCGTCCCGTCGGCCTTCATCGCCGACAGGGTCTGCAGATGGCCACTCCAATTCAGCAGGTTGTGAACCTGCAACAGATCCAGGCGCGGCAGACCCCAGAGGCGCTGCGATGCCGCGATCTGGTGGAGACCCTCCGCGGTCGAGGGGGTCCAGACCTTGGTCGCCGAGAATAAACCCTCGGGGCGATCGAGCCGCGCCAAGCAGCTGCCGACGACTTCCTCGGCCGAGCCGTACATGGGCGAGGAGTCGATCATGCCGCCGCCTGCCGCAAAGAAGGCACGCAGGACATCGGTGCGCGCATCGCGCGCCACCGGATCGTCGCCGACGTTGAAGGTAATCCAGGTTCCCATGCCGACGACGGGCAAGAGCTCGCCGGTCAAGGGGATCGGCTTGGCCAGGGACTGTCCGTCCACCGCCCGCGCCGTGCCCGACAGCGTCAGGACGGACAACGGCGCGACCCCGAGGGCCGCCAGGAAGGCACGCCGACTTGCTACGCAAGATCGTTCCATAGACATCCTCCAGGTACCGTCCGTCGAGCGGACTGAAGCCTCCCGGTGTTTGACCAGGATCGAGTGGATGGTTGCAAAGAGGGCACCCACAGCCAGCGCCGACGCGCGGACGCCGGCGAACTCTGTCCCCTGCAATACCAGACCAAGGCGGCTGCGCCACCTTTACCGCTAGGTCTATTTTCCGATCGCATCGGGCAGACAGGATCTGCTGGAGCCCAGCGACCGGCGAACCGGTCCAGTTGACTCGCCGGCCGGTCATTGGGCGGCAGAAGCGGCGGCGAGCCGGACCCGGCAATGATCGCCGCCTCCGAGCTGTTGCCTGATCCGCAGGCGCTCGGCAACATCGCCGAAGCACCCCACGCCGCCACCGAGATCTGGGGCGAGCGTG
>JBGSKP010000168.1:0-16630 GCA_041741175.1 Thiocapsa sp.
CCTGCTCCGGCCAGGGCGCCGCCACTGCCCGGCGCGTCAGCTCAGTCACATCGCCTGGATGCTGGGCGGTGACATCCAGGGTCCAGCGGCCTGGGCGCACCTGAACCCGCAAGGCCCCATCCTCTTCGAGTCGCGCCGGCAGTGGACTCTCGATGCGCAAGGGGATGCCATCC
Source organism: Thiocapsa sp. (assembly GCA_041741175.1). Lineage (GTDB taxonomy): Bacteria > Pseudomonadota > Gammaproteobacteria > Chromatiales > Chromatiaceae > Thiocapsa. The sequence continues at coordinate 174 of JBGSKP010000168.1, forward strand.
GGAAGCAGAACCGGTCCGAGCTGCACCTCGCGCGCGCCGCCGGACACCTCCAGCTGCAGCCGAGTCAAGACCTCAAGTGGTAGCCTGTCCTCGATGCGGCGATAGACCTCCAGACTCAGGCGATCACCGGTGCGCTCCGTCTCGGGCCCGGCCGGATCGCTGAGCCAGACCCGGCTAGAGCGATCCAGACGCAGGTTCGACACCTCGCGCCCGTCATGCACCAGCGAAACCAGCCCCACGCCTGGCGGAATCATCAGAGCATCCGGCGCCTGTGCCCAGCTGAACCGACCCGTCAACCGGTGTGTACCCGCGGCGAGCTTCACCGACGGACGCCCGGCGCGCGGCACGACGGGCAGCGCACGGCCATCGGCCTGCAGGCCCAGCGGCCAGGCATCGGCATCCCCCGGCAACGCTATCCAGCTCTCGGCGAGCACCTGCCAGATCTGTGTGAAGGCCCCGCCGTCGCGACGCAGGGTCAACTCCAGTCGGCCCGGCCAGGTACAGACTCGTTCGCCCCCACCATCCCCGACCCCGATCGGGCAGTCCCGGCGATCCTGACCCTCCGGTGCGCCCTCCAGAACCCAGGGCACCCAGGGCGCTAAGGGCGCCGGAATCGCGATCGTCTCGGTTGCCCTCTCAGGCGCGGGCCTGTTCTGGCGAGCCGGCTCGATCGGTTCGGCTTCTGCCCGAAGCGGTAACCCCGGAGCCAGGCCAAGGGTCGAGGCCAGCAGCAGAAGCGCGGCCCGGCGGCGAGAATCGGGAAGCATCGGGGGAACCTCCTAAAGGGACGTTGTTTGTCGGTATAGCTCCGATCGGGTTGGGAAATCAAAAAAATTACGCACACAAAATGATTCCGTTCTGGCCCGGTGTAGTGCCCGGGTTCGTGCCTCGCCAAGCCGACTGCGCGACGCCGATCCGGCCCGAATACGTTAAGCTTGATCGGCTAACCCGCAGTGGGCGGCGGAATGACCTGGAGGCAGGATGAAGCTGATCGTTTACCGTGACCTGGATCCGGCCAGGATCCCCGGCTACAAGAAGCTCGCGGGCTATCTGGAAGCCGGGGACTTCCGTTCGGCCGAGGTCAAAAAGGTCGGCGACAACCTCTACCGGGCGCGCCTGGATCGCAGCAATCGACTGCTGTTCTCGCTCTATCGGCATGCCGGCGAAGCCTATGCCCTGCTGCTGGAATACATCCCGGCGCATGCCTACGAGAAGTCGCGTTTTCTGGCGCACGGTGCGACGATCGACGATGAGAAGATCCCCGACATCGCTGCGCAGGCCGCCGAAACGGCACCGGATTTGCCGTACCTGAACCCGCGCCTGCCGCGTTTTCATCTGCTCGACAAGGTGCTCTCCTTTGACGACGCGCAGGAGGCGGTGTACCAGCAGGCGCCGCCGCTGGTGATCATCGGCTCGGCCGGCAGCGGCAAGACGGCGCTCACCCTGGAGAAACTCAAAGACGCCCACGGCGAGGTTCTCTACGTCACCCGCTCGGCCTTCCTGGCGCAGAACGCGCGCACGCTCTATTACGCCCACGGTTACGACAACCCGGATCAAGAGGTCAGCTTTCTCTCCTTTAAGGAGTATCTGGAGAGTATCGCGGTGCCGGCCGGGCGCGAGATCACCCCACGTGCCTTTGCGGACTGGGCGAGTCGTCAGCGCGTGCCGCGCGAACTCAAGGACAGCCATCAGCTCTTCGAAGAGATCCAGGGCGCCATCACGGGTACCGGCGAGACGACCGCGTGGCTCGAGCGCGAGGCCTACCGCACGCTCGGCGTGCGCCAGTCCATCTATCCGCCCGAGCTGCGCGACGCGGTCTACGACATCTTCGAGCGGTATCTGCGCTTCCTGGAGACCGACGGTTGGTTCGATCCGAATATCGTCAGTTTCCGGTGGCTGGAACGCGCCACTCCGAGCTACGACTTCGTGGTGGTCGACGAGGTGCAGGACCTGACCAATGTGCAACTGGCCCTGATCCTGCGCGGGCTGCGCGACCCCACCCGGTTCGTCCTCTGCGGCGACTCCAACCAGATCGTCCATCCCAATTTTTTCTCCTGGTCCAAGGTCAAGACCCTGTTCTGGCAGCAACAGCAGGAGACTGGCACACCCAACAGCGGCACACTGAACACCGGTGCCCCGGCTGAGCTGATCCGAATCCTGGCCACCAACTTCCGCAACGCGCCGGAGGTGACCGAGATCGCCAACCGGCTGCTGCGCATCAAGCATGCGCGCTTCGGCTCAGTCGACAAGGAGAGCAACTATCTGGTGCAAAGCCGCGGCCCGAGTGGCGGTCGCACTCTGCTGCTGAAGGACACCGAAGCAGTCAAACGCGAGTTGGACAAGCGCACCGCGGCCTCGGCGCGTTTCGCCATCCTGGTGTTGCATGCGGACCAGAAGGCGGAGGTGCGCCGCTTCTTCGGCACGCCGCTGGTGTTTTCGATCCACGAGGCCAAGGGGCTCGAATACGACAGCGTCCTGCTCTACGGCTTTCTCTCCGGCGAGGAGAAACGCTTTCGCGACATCGCGGGCGATCTCGGTCCGGAGGACCTCGTCGGTGAGCTGCGGTTTGCCCGCGCACGGGATAAGGGCGACAAGTCGCTCGAGATCTACAAGTTCTACATCAATGCACTCTACGTCGCCGTCACCCGTGCCGTGCGTCACCTCTACCTGATCGAGCCGAACCCGAAACAACCCCTACTGGGCTTGCTCGGTCTGGACACCGTCAGCGAGTCCCTGGACGCGGTGGAGCGCACCAGCTCCAGCCTGGACGAGTGGCGCCGCGAGGCCCATCGCCTGGCCTTGCAGGGCAAGGAGGAGCAGGCCGCCGAGATCCGTGAACGCATTCTGAAGGAGCAAAAGCCCGCCTGGACGGTGCTGCGCAGCGAGGCATTGGAAACGACCCGCGAGGCGGCCCTGATCAAGGGCGACAAAAAGGCACGCATCGCGCTCATGGAATTCGCCCTGGTCTATCACGATCAGCGTTTGCTCAACGCCTTGATCATCGCCGGCTTCGACGCCGCCAAGCGCCCCGATAAGGCCATGGCGATGGTTGAGAAAAAGCATTATCTGCCCTACACCCTGAAGAACCCCGGAGCGGTGTTGCGCGAGACCGAGCGCTACGGCATCGACTTTCGTAATCTGTTCGACCAGACCCCCTTGATGGTCGCCAGCCGCATGGGCAACGCCGACCTGGCCGCGGCGTTGCTCGACCGCGACGCCGACACCAGCCTGGTCGACGGCAATGGTCTGAATGCCCTGCAGATCGCGATTGATCGCGCCTGCGGCGACGAGCGGTTCGCCCGCACGCGCTTACCGGCGATCTTCGAGCGTCTGGCTCCACCCGCCATCGATGTGCAAGTGGACGGTCGGCTGGTGCGGCTCGACCGCCGGATCATGGAATACCTGATGCTGAGCGTCGCCATGGTGCTCTTCTATCAGCGGCTCGGCGAAAACTGGGCACGCCAGCGCCGACTCCTCACCGCGATGGACTTCGCCGAGGTCCTCGCGCATTTTCCCGAGTCCGTGATCCCGGAACGGCGCAAGGCACGACCTTACCTCTCCTCCATCCTCTCCAAGAACGAGATGAGCCGCGTCGGCCCGGGTAACCGCAAACTCTTCCGCCGCATCCGCCACGGTCAGTATCTGCTCAACCCGACGCTGGCCCTGCGCGTCGGCGAGGACTGGCGTCCGCTCTACGAGTTGCTGGTGCCGGCGCGTCTCGCGGCCAAGCGCATGCCGGTCTATCGGTGGTCCGACAACGACGTCTATGATCCGAACATCCACATGGATTCGGCGATCGACCACCTCACCCGCGTGCTGCTCGCACCGCCCGAAGGCGATGTGAGCCAGGAGTCCGAGTAAGCATCAAAACGATGCGGCGTTTCCCCGGCTCGGTGCGGTCGATGAACCGGTGTCTCGGGTACCGGACATTAACAAGACCTTCAGCATAGAGGGCTGATCGATGACAGAACTGCCCATCCAACTGATTCGGCAGGCGCAGCTCTTCCTGCTCGAATTCGATGGGGTTATCACCACCGAAGCCAAGGACGTTGGGCTTAAGGCGCAAACCCTGTCGGTCTTCGCGGCGATCGGCGTCCAGTTCGGTCAGGCGTCGGCGAGCCTGCCCGCCGGGCTTGAGCGCCTCGTCGCGCGGGGCACCGAGGCCGCCATTCTGACCAACGGGGTACGCGAGAACGTCTTCCGCGTTCTGCAGATCAAGGGTCTTACCGACCTGTTCCCGCCGGAGCACATCATCGACGCCATCTCGACGTATGCGCCATCGTTCGAGCGACTGATGGAAGAGCTCATTGATGCGCTGCGCAAAAACGCCGATCCGGCGCCACGGCAATGACCTCACGCGTGACCCATCCCATGATTCTGTCCGCCGGCGTGGTACCGATCCGCCGTTTTGGCTCTGAGACGCGCTTCCTGATCCTGCGCTGCTACAGCTATTGGGATTTTCCCAAGGGTGAGATCGATCCCGGCGAGGCGCCTTTGGACGCAGCGCGTCGTGAAGTGATGGAGGAAACCGGGCTGGTCGACCTGGATTTCCATTGGGGCGAGTCGTCTGTCGACACCCCGCCCTACGGTCGCGGCAAGATCGCGCGGTATTATCTGGCGGAGGCTCCGAGCGGCGAGGTCGAGATGGCGATCAACCCGGAGCTGGGGTTTCCCGAGCACGACGAGTTTCGCTGGGTGACCTACGAGGAAGGTCGGGCGCTTCTGAACGCGCGCGTGCAGGCCGTGCTCGACTGGGCGGCGCGGCGCCTGGCCGAGTCGCCGGAGCCCCCTAAGGAGTCCTCCAGGAGTGCATAGGGGGCATCACACACACCATCACAACCGGCCCCATCAACCGCTACATAGAGAGTGACTCACCATGCCGATCGAGCACGATTCCGAGACTTCCGATGCCATGCTGAGCCCGACCGAAGCACGCGTCATCGGTTGTCTGATGGAGAAACAGCGCACCACGCCGGACCAGTACCCGCTGACATTGAACAGCCTCCTCAGTGCCTGCAATCAAAAGAGCGCCAGGCATCCGGTGATGACGATGACCCTCGGCGAGGTCGGCCATGTGGTCAACCAGTTGCGCGACCGCGGGCTCATCTATGTCAGCCTCACCGGACGCACCGAGCGCTACGACCACAAGATCGTCGGCACCTTCCTGCTCAGCCGGGAAGAGCAGGCACTGCTTTGCGCCCTGATGCTGCGCGGCCCCCAAACCACCGGTGAGCTGCGCACCAACACCGCCCGTCTGGCCGATTTTCGGGATCTGGAGCAGGTGACCAGGACACTTCAGGGCATGGCCGAGCGTGATCGCCCGCTTGTCGTCGAACTGCCTCGCCAACCCGGCAAGCGTGAAGAGCGCTACGCGCATCTGCTCTGCGGCCAACCAAAGATCGAAGAACTCGCCGAATCGGCACCCGCGCATGCCGGTGACGCGAGCCGACATGCGCGCATTGAGGCACTGGAGGCGGAGGTCGCCGACCTGCGCGCACAGATCGACCGGCTCTGGTCGCTGACCGGGTTGGAGGATCAGCGTTGAACCAATCCAAGCCCGAGCGACCTGTCGCGGCGCTGGAGCAGCGACTCATCGACCAAGTCCGGACGATGGTCGAGGGCAGCAATGCGGCCGAGGATTTCGACGCCGACGCTTGGGTCCGTGCATGGCTTGAGCGTCCGAACCCGGCATTGGGCGGCGCGAAGCCGACGGATGTCATGGAGACGATCCAGGGCCAGGATCTCGTCTCGCGTCTTCTCGCCCAATCCCAATCCGGTGCCTATGCCTGGTCTGGAATCCGAGATTCGGGGGGTCGACAGACGTGTCTGGCGCATCGCGACCGATACGCCAGACTATGTCGCCGATGACCTCGCCGGCACGGGCGCACGCCTCACCGATGGCCGCTGGAACCGGCCGGGGCTATCCGTTCTCTATTGCGCCTGCTCGCCCTCGCTTGCCTGCATTGAAACCCTTGTCCATCCGGGCACTGGCAGCCTTCCGATGAATCGCTACCTGGTTGCGATCGACATCCGCAATGCTGTGTGGGATTCGAAAATGACCGAAACCGCATCGTCTCTACCCGTCGGATGGGACGCCACGCCGGCCGGCAAGGTCAGTCTCGATTTCGGCGACGCCTGGTTGAGTGCGGGAACAAGCGCGGTGCTCACAGTGCCTTCGGTGATCGTTCCCGAAGACGCCATTATTCTGATCAATCCTCAGCATCCCGATTCGACGCGCCTGACAGCCACCAAGCTCAGACGCTGGCTCTAGGTTGACGGCTATTTCGACTGTAGACTGCTCGATACGGCCACGTCCCCAAAAATCACAACAAGAAGCGATCGCGCTCGGCTCATACCCACATAGTGGTCCGGCAATGCCTCGGCTGCAGAGAAAGGCCGAGGAAGGTCGATCAGTATCACAGCCTCGTTCTCCAAACCCTTGAAATTGGCTATTTGGGCGAAGCTGATCCGCTTGGGTGGGAAATTGAGTAGAGCGTACTCGTCGAGTTCGAGGATACCTGTCGTGAGTGCGTTCGGTAGCAGATCGACTGACGATTCGCTGAACGGCAGTGGCGATACGATGGTGATCTCGCTCGGCAACAGCCCACCTTCGCCGGTTAGGCGTTCGATCTCGCCTGCCAGGACCGATGCGGACTCCTCCCGATTCGCTGCAATGTGCTCAACCACGTCTGGGCCGTCGCCGGTTCCGCGCACGCCCATATCGGCTCCCAACAAGGACTGAACCAGCTCCAGGATCTGGCGCGTGTTGCGGCAGTTGCGAGTCAGCGGGACCCGAGCCGCGCTGTACGATTCCATCAAGACGAGTGCGTCCGGATCTGGGGAGCCGAAGTATCCTGCCTGGTTGTTGAGATCATGGAAGAAGCACCATTGGCCGTTCTCAAGCCCACCGGCGAGAACAGCGTCCAGCTTTCCCAAAGGCTCCATGTTGAGCAAATCCTGTCCCTCGTCGATGATCAGCGCGTCAAACCGATCGATGCCGACGCGACGCGCCGCAGTCCGCACATGCTCGGAAACACTGACGGTGACCCCGGGCATCGAGAATCTCTTCTCCAGCCAGCGCTTCAACCAAGGTGACTGGCATGCAAGAAGGACTTGTTTTCCGGATGCCGACCAGCGGCGGGCCAGTTCCATGCCGAGAAACGTCTTGCCGGTGCCGGCGCCTCCGGCGCAGATCACCCGGGGATTGGCATCGACGATGTCCAGCAGTCCCATTTGGTCTTCGGTGAACGCGGCGACCCTTTCCTCCAGTTCGTCCAAGGCCAGATGCAATGGGATACCGACGTCGAATTCCGGCCGCAGGAATCGTTTCAGTGCGCTGACTGCTTGGTCGCTTGCGCCCTGGCCCCTGTCCTGGTTGCGTCCACGCCAATAACGGAACATGCCGGACAGCCAACGCTCCATGGTTCTCATCGTGCGCACGTCGGCGACCATCGCCTGGTCCCATTCGGCGCTGGAGATGGACCAGTCGCAGTCCGGGAAGATCACCCCATAGCCCCAAATGAGCTGCGAGGAGAGCGCCGGTGGCAAAGCGGCCTCGACCCGCTTGCGCAGCCCGTGCATCGCCGATTCGGCCTGCCGAAACGGACTCTCGCGCAGGCGATTCTGTTGCCCCGTGCGGTCTGTCGAAAACCAAACACCCTCGTGGCAGGCGATGCCGCCACCCTTCACCTCCAGGACCAGCACCCCTGTGCCACCGACGATCACGAAGTCGATCTCGCCGAATCGCTTGTAGTCATGGCGGGTCAGATTCAGCGAGTGGAATGCCGTCAGATCCAGATCCTGGTCATGCTCGAAGGCATCCCTTAGCCGGTCGAAGACGCGCCGTTCGCCGCTGCTGTCGGTTCTGTGCGGAAACGACGGGATGATCTTCATGTCGCGCGCCTCACCTCTCACAAACCAAGCGGACATCGGCCTCGAGCTTCGCTGGAATCGCTGCCCTCGCAAGCGATTCGAACAGGAGGCCAGGATCGACCTCCGTGCTGACCGCTTTGACGTCACCGTCGATCAGAAGATGGGCGCCGCGACCGTCCACCTGCAACAGATAGTCGCCCTTGCCCAGGCTGATGCGAGTCTTCAGAACCCCTTGACACCCAAGGCCCCGAGCCAGTCGAAGTGCGCCCTCACGCTGACGCCTTGTCCAGCCGGCCCCGTCCGCCTGCAATAGCTCCAGCAGCGGCCGCACACGCGGCGGCGCGGGTCCGAGGTCCAACGCGCTGCCCTGGTCCCGGTGGGCCATCACCGCCATCCGATGGGTCGTGGCAGCGGAAAGTCCGGGGGTACACTTCAGCGCATAGGGGAACCCCATCCAACCGCTTCGGGCGCCGAATAGCGCCGCTGCGACCACAAGATCTTGATCTGAAACTAAGGGCTGGTCGCGTGCCATGACGAGTAGATCGTCGCAATGCTCGCGCAGGAAGAACAGAATCAGACCGCGGGAAAAGGGCCGCGAGTGCCGCTTCAGCAGGTCCGAGGTCGTGGCATCGCCAAGGCCCAGCAGTCCCTTTAGATCGTCAATCAGACGCGTCAGCGCTTCCTGCCACTTCGGCTCGGTCAAACGGCGTCGTTCCTCGTCGAGTGTATTCAACACGGCCTGATGCGTGTCCGGCGGACACCATGTCCCGGTGGTCATGTCGGCGTCGGCCCTCGCATCGACAATGGCTCCGAGTGTTCGGATCAGCATCCGGGCCTGAACCTCGCCTTCATCTGGCGTGCCGCTGCCATTGGCCCATTGGAGCACGGCATGCAGCAGAGGATCGTCGGCCTGAACGGCCGCCGCCGCGGCGGAATCGGCCAACAGCCGGGCGGCCTCGACCAAGACACACCCACGGTTACCGAGCCCGACCAAAAGGGCCTGCACCGCGCCGACCGCCGAGACCTGATGCGGCGCCTGGTCCCGGTCGGCGAACGCCAGCCCCTTAATCGGCCAAGACAGACCGGACCCCGACTTGAACAGCGATGCCTTGACCAATAGCCTGAAGGTATCGATCGGAACGTTCGCATAGTCCATGGCCTGCTCCCGGACAACCGCGCGGACCTCCTTGGAGGGAAACACGACGGCCTGTAGCCAACCGATCGGGAGCGGCGCCGGAATGAAGAGCATCTGCTCATCCCCACGCGCCTCGTCCGGCCATTGCAGCTCCCGCAGGTGCCCTTGGACATCAAGTGCCATGATCGGGCCGCGCAGTGCGCGCAGATCAATCTCGGCAGCGACGCCTTGCAGGTGACTCCCCTCCGAGGTCGCCTGCTCCAGTGCACCGGCGGGGATACGCTCTGCGAAGAGCGGAATCCAACCCGGCGCAACGGAAAGAGGATCCAAGTAGTACTTGCGCCCGAACCCCTTTGGTCCGGTCAGTATCCCCGCAGCCAGCATGAACATCAGATTGAGCTGATTCGTCGCCAGGTGCCAGACCAGCCGTGGTTCAGAGGGATGGGAAATCGCCTGGGCCGTCAACTCCAGATCGGGTTGTTCGGACATGTCATCTCCAACGTCTGAGGATACGTTCATCTTCTGGAAGGATGGCCTCGATCGGGCAGTCAAGTCCGCCTTGACGCAACATGATCACTTGCTCGCGAGCGCGGGAGACCATGACGTAAAACAGACGCCGCTTTTCGTCCATCCAGACACTATCTTCGAGATGGCAGGGATATTCGTGGATGTCCGCCAGGAAGACTGTGTCGAACTCCAACCCCTTCGACGACCGTGCATTGATGACAAAAATACCGCCTTCAGAGAAACGATAGTCGCCACCCTCCTCGCCCGATGCGTAAGTCACGATCCGGGGGCGCCCATGATCCAGTGCCACCGACTCCTGCTCGAGCGCGGCAAGCCAGCGTTGCCGACTCTTATTGTTAGGCGTGATGATCCCGATCAACTTGTCGGGATCGCGATCCGCGAGCGTCAAAATCCTGGTGATCAGTTCTTTGAAGTCCCAGCGGCAATGCCGGCCGTAGTCCACCAGCACCGGTGTGCGGGCGCAGGGCCGGCCGACCGGCAGACTAACCGCCGGACTGGCCGGATCTTCGACGCAGAATGCCAAGGCGAGGCGGGCAATACGATCGCAGTTGCGGTAATTCTCGGTGAGCTCGATTCGGTCCTTGGTGTCGATTGCAAGCGCGTTCTCGATGTCGCGCAGGCTGCTGTTCTCGTCGGTGATCTGCTGGTTCTGGTCGGCGACGACGTAGAAGTCTTCGAAACCCAACTGGGCCAGCGTCTGATAGAAGTCGGGCGGCATATCCTGGCCCTCGTCGATGACGACGAAGCGAGTCAGCGGCGGTGCGATCGCGTCAGGCACGGCGTCGATTCCGGCCTTCACCAGCTCCCAGTCGATCGCGTACGCGTCGCCGTTCACAACAGGGCAGGATTGCGAAAGCATGCGCCTGTAAGTGCCTTTAAACCATGATTTCCAAGGATGCGCATTTACCGCGCCGCTGACCAACTCCCGGCTCGCCTCCAGCAGTAGCTTGTTGTAAACGAGAAAGACATAGTCCTGAGCGCCGTTCGGCCGATGGTGTCGGCGGCTGCGCAGCAGGGCGAGCACCGACTTGCCGGTCCCCGGGCCGCCGACAATCAGGTGGCATCCCTCCTTCGGCAGGAGCTTGGCATACTCTTGCTCCTTGCTCAGATCTTGGATTTCCGGTAACGCCCAACCCCGCTTCGCCATCCCGCTTATCCCTTACCGGCGAAGGCCAGCAGTGGCCGGATCGCACCGCCGAGATCACCGGCGACGAAGACCCGATCGAGCAGCAGGTTTCCGAACTGACAGCTTGGCTCCGGCACCAAGGTGCAGGCATGGCACGCGGCCCGGTTGAGCTGGCTCGGTCCCTGACCCTCGTGCTCGGCGCAGACCGGGTCCAGCGAGCACCAGTCAGCGTGGTCGAACACGCTCACGAGCAGCTGCATGAAGCGCCTCGGCTGAGCCAACTCGACGAGCCCACCCAATGAACCGGCGATGTCCGGGATGGCCACGTACGTCAAGATGCCGGTCATCGGTTGCGTGCCGCCGGCGCAGTAGATGCGCTCACGGATCGATGCTCCCGGGTAGCCGGCCTCGGCTTCCAGTCGGCGAATCAGCAGATGCGCCAGCGTATGCAACAAGATGAACCTGGGCGGGAGCGGTGACGGCGGCTCCGTGTTCAGACGGATACCGGCTCGCTCCAATCGCTGCTGTACCATCTTCGCGCGCTGGATCAGGCCGTCCTGCTGCTCCCAGCGCCGCAGCATCGCCTCGTCAAGGCTGAAGAAGATGCCTTCGCCATAGAGCTCGATCGCAGGCAGCCACGGTTGGCTACCGTTCAAGTCCGGCGGTACCAGTCGGCCGTTGGGTTCTGCGGCATTGTTGTCGGTGTTCGGTCTGATGCCGTCGTCGAACTCCTGGCGGACACGCGCGAAGCCGAGGAAGATACGGACCTCGCGCAATCGTGTGACAGCCACCAGCTGCTGCACCGCGCTGCGGATTGACTGCGTCCGCGTTCCATCGGCATCGTCCAACTCGAATCCCTTCCAGACAGCCGTCCGGTGCTCGGTGACGAAGTCTTCCCCTTCCAGTTGGCCGGGAATCGGCGTGGACAGGGCTTGGTATTCCTTTTCCAACAGCTGACCGGGCGTCGCCGTCTCGCCGTACAGCGGCCAGCCTGTGTCGATCTCATGCGCGGCTTTCTCCAGCTCCCCGGCGGTGCAGCCGAACTCGTTGGCAAGTCGTCGCAGCAAACCTTTGCGCGCCAGGGCGGTGCGGCAGTGTGCCAGCTCGTTGCGCGCGGCGTGGTTGCGATACAGGCGATCCGACGCGCTGTCGCGCGCCACCTGCGATTCGGGCGGGATGACCAGCCCGGACGTCACCCGTGGCAGGTAGAGTCGCGGGTCATTGACCTCCAGGATCACAAACCCCGATTGTATGGGGGCCGAGTTGTTGAGTTCGCGTCTTTGCCAGGGCTGGCGAGCCGGATCGGATGACAGCGTCAGGGGTTGCCCCGGATGAAAGGCCACTGGACGACTTTGGCACCTGTCGCACCGCAACGTCCATTGTCCTGTCTTCGTATCGCGTAGCAGGCGCAAGTACAAGACCCCGCGGTCCTGTCGGCAGTCCCGCCGCGAATCCCGGTCCTGATGCGCAAGAAGATGCCAGGGTACCTCCGCCAATCCACCGGAGGGATGGGCAAGCACCCAGTCCACCTGACGCAGGCGCGAGTGCTTGTCGCAGATGCAACGGGGATCCTCGGCGGCTGCATCCTCTTGGGCGTCTCGGGCGCGCCAGGGTCGGTAATGGAGGAGTCCGCAGCTCGGGCAACGGGTCCATCCGGGGAACCGCAGGGCCGGTACGCAGATGCCGTCAACCACTCCCTTGTCGAGCAGGCGCGCCAGAGGCGGCTGCCGCAGCGTCTTGTCGTCCAGTCCGAGTGTGCCGCGCAGAAGATCCACGTAGCACAGTTGCTCTCCCGCGGGCGCGCCGCCTTTATCCGTCCAGTGGCCAATATCCTCGACCACATAGAGGTCGTTGTCCGCGCGTACCAATGCGCCGACGCAGCTGTAGCCGACCAGGTGAGACCAGCGCGTCGGGATGTAGCGCTTCATAGGATCTTGACCAGTCCCGCATTCTCGACGTTGCGCATGTTGTTGAGAGTGGGCCATTCCCCCTTGCAGCGGTTCTCATAGCTGTAGAGCAGCCGCAGCTGGCGCCGGTCGCGGTCCGAGCCCGAGTAGGCCAGTCCCTGCTTTTGGTCTGCGGCACGGCGCGTGGCGTCTACCCATTGCTCGACCAAACGGTGGATGTGGACTGCGGTTTCGTCGCCGCGCAGGGCGTCGGCGTCCCGGCATCGCCGGATCAGGACATCGATGAGCCTCGCGACCTCGGGTCCGGCGGGATCGAATGCCACAGCGCGCGCATTGGCGCTTAGCTGATCGCTAGAATGGCGCACGGCGATGACGAGGGCTGCATGCAATGCCCGCAGCCGAGCCTGATAGGTGTAAGGGGTAACGCTCGTGGGTTCGACGAAGCGGTAGAAAGCCTCGTGATAGGCGCGGAAGCTCTCGTAATGTGAGAGGCTCCTGGCCTGATCTCGGTAATAGTTGGCGATGACGATGCCCGGCACTTCCCCCCGACCGACACGGCTGCTGGCCTGAATGTACTCGGCCGTCGTCAGTGGCTGGCCGTTGATGATCATGAGCGCGAGCCGGGAGACATCAAGCCCGACAGAAACCATGTTGGTTGCCAATGCAAGGTCCAGCGCGTCGGCGCTGTCGCGCGCGTGCCCCAGACGCTCGAAGCTGCGGGCATTCTCGTCCGCGGACATGTGGCTGGTAAGTTGGGTGATGCGGTCCGGGTCCGTCAACTGATCGCGCCAACGCCCCGGCCGGGACGTCTGTCGGCCTTCGTCGTCCGCATCGGTTTGCCATCCGGCGTGTTGTTCCCGCCACTCCCGTTGCAACAGTTCAATCCCTTCCTCGATCTCACGCAGTGCGTTGCGGCTGACGCCGACGCCCTTGAGGCTGCCGTGATAGACGAGAAGGGTCCACCAGGCATCGAGCAGTGTGTTCCGATCCGCCATCGCGTCGCCGAACAGAGCCTCCGGCGCCGACAGCAGGGCAGCCGCCAGAGGAGCCAGGCAACGCTGGCGACTGCGGGCGGGCGCCAGATAGCCGACATAGAGTCGGCCCGGCTGTTGCTCGGTCGGCGCGATCGTCCTGGCAAAATAGGAATCGTCGGCGTTGATCCCAGGCGGCGGGAAGATCGCGGCATTCCGGCCGTAGAGTCTTTCGACCTGCTCACCGGCCATCCGGATCGTCGCAGTGGAGGCGATGTACTTGGGGTGCACCCCACGCATGCGGAGCGCGGTCTCCAGCCCTGCCTCGTAGAGACCGGCGATCGAGCCCAGGGCGCCGGAGATCAGGTGCAGCTCGTCCTGGATGATCAGTTCCGGCGGGCGATTGCCGTCGCGACCGAAGAAGCTCGAGGTGCGCTCCTCCCAGGCGAGCCGCGCGAACTTGTCGATCGTGGCGAGCAGCAGGGTCGGCGGCGATTCGTAGAGTGCGGAGTCGACCACGTTGCAGGGCAGAGTGCCGTCGTGAACGCCACCGAAATCGCAATCGGCATTGGTGCAGCGGAAGCGAAAATGACGGGACCCGACGTCGAAATTCCGTGTCGGGGTGAACGCCGATCCGCACCAGGGACATGACTCCAAAACCAGCAGGCTCGGCGGACGGTCCTGCTCGTCATCGATCGCCTCCTTCAGCGCCCTCTCCGCGTCCTCGAAGCTGTTCGGGCTGGATGCACCACCTACCCATAGGCCCAGGGAGATCGGCTCGGCGCCCAGAATCTCGGTCTGCTCGCGCCGCATCAGCTCCATCGCGCAGATCAACCGGGCTGCGCGACGGAACTGGTCCTTGGTGAGAAGTCGCAGCGTATAGCGCATCAGTACCACGGTGCCGCCGCCGCTGGCCTTGTACCTCAGCCGGCGCCACCAGATCACGAAGCCCATCAGACCCAGGTAGGCCTCCGTTTTGCCACCGCCGGTCGGGAACCAGATCAGGTCGAGCAGATCCCGGTCATCGGCGTCCTCGTCGATCGCCGAGGCGATGGTCAGCAGCAGAAAGGCAAGCTGGAACGGGCGCCAACGTGCGCTCCCCGGTGGTTTGCCGATGCCGAAAGCTTGACGCGAAGACCGACGCATCTGACTCGCCATCGCCTGGTTGGCGAGGCCGAAGGCGCGGGCGGCGGTGGTGTCCTCGCGCAGCAGGGCGACACCTGTCTGCATCCGCTTGGCCGCGATGCGCATGCGTGCCAGGATGTTGCCGGCAGCGGGGTTGTAACGGGTGTCGAGGTCGGCGATCGACGACGCTTGGTTCTCGATCCAGACAGCATAGCCGACGACGAATTGATCCAGGATGTCGCAAACGTTCTTGCGGTCGGTGGCGATCGCCGCGAGCCGCTCGACCTCGAGCGCCGAGCCGTCCGACTTCCCCGCATTCGGGTCGACGCGCGGAACCTCCACCTTCGGCAGGAACTCGGTGCGGATGCTGAGGATACGACCACCTTGGAGCGTCCAATCGACGGCCGCACCATGGCCAATCGCATAGATGATTTGGTTGCGGTAACGGAGCTCCAGCTCTTGCTCCTCATCACTCAGCAGGTGGAAGTCGCCTCGCGGATAGGGGCCTACGGTCCCTCGGTGAACAAAACACTCCAGCTCAACCTCCAGCAAGGCCCGCTCGTTCTGCTCCCTCAAGCCGGTTTTCGCGTCGGTGCTTGCCTGATGGCTGTCGAATGTTTGAAGATTACTGAGCGAGACAGTGACCAACCAGCCGTCCGCATGCGGTCGCCAGAGGACAAAGATCTCGGCGCGCGCGTCGAAGACGGGCTCGCGCCAGTGCCGGACGCTGCCATGCGGCGGCGTGGGTAAGGTCCGGGCCTCGTCCTCGTGCTGACCGAGCGGTACCCGACGCCAAGTCTCCGGGAGAAATCGGCCCTCCGCGTTTCGCTCCTCGTCCTTCGAACGTTCGTAGCGAACGGCACGCGGGATCACCTGGATTTCGATCGGGTCGCCGTGAACGAAGAACGATAAGCCTACCGAGGACGGCGGCACCACCCTCCGCTTGGGCCGACTCAGCCCGGATGCTTCGGAGCCAGCTCCTTCCTCGCTGGCGGGGGCTTCGTCGTCATTGTCCTCCGACTCGGCTGCATCGAGTCCGGATTCACCGATCACGACAGGAAAAAGGATCCCGGTCTGGAAGCGCTCCAGCGGGCGAATGCGGTTCAACGAGCCCGCGTCGGAGCCCGACGGACTCGGGTCTGCGGGGCCGATCAGGCAGCGGCGCAGCCATCGATAAAGCTCATCACGGGCCCCCGAGATCATGGACCAGAAACGGGGAAGTCAGCCAAACGAACAGAAGCCACGGGCCAGCACACGTCGCAAACCGACAGTCCGTTCTCGTTGCGAAATAGAGAACGGGAACTGGGCTCTAAAACCTCGTGGATCAAAAACACCCACTTACTATCGCTGGCGCTCATTAGCATCCATGACTTGGGATCTCGCGGACTGATGGAATACGCCGCTTCCATCTGTGATCACGTTGAGAACGCTTCTGGTCGATTCTATCGAACGGAAAGCCGTAAGCGATAGATTGGAAGGAGTCAAGAGCCCGAATTTGTTCAAATCCACCGGGCGGGAATCTCGGTGATCGACGTCGATCCATGGGGCCATCGCCCCTACCGCGCCGTCACGGACGTCGCCGACCCGCCACCCACCAATGCCAGAATCTGCCCCAGACGCGCGTTCTGCTCCGGCGAGATATCGCGCCCGGCGGCGTGGCCGGCATTGGCGATGGTCAGCGCGCGGAACGCCTCGAACCAATCCACGATGTACAGCGCGGGGAAATTCACCGCCGTGTCGGGCAGAACGGGCATGCTGCCGGCGGCAATGGCGAGCGGAGCCGCGAACACCGG
>JBGSKP010000169.1:0-2400 GCA_041741175.1 Thiocapsa sp.
TCGCCGGTTCGCTCGCGCCGCCGCGCGGGGCGAAGGTCGACCCACCGGCCTGGATCTCGGAGGCGCTGGCCGACCGGCTGGAAAAGGGGGTCGGCCAGGTTATCGCTCTGCCGTTGGGTGACCAGGCCCGGCCCTTCCGGATTGCCGGAATCTGGCGCGACTATGCCCGTCAGCAGGGCGCGATCGTGATCGAGCTGGACGACTTCCGCACGCTCACCGGCGACACACGCACCAATGATCTGGGTCTTTTTCTGAGCGACGGAACCGATCCGAACACGGTCATGACGGCGGTTCGCGCCACACTCGGCGATCGGGTCAGCGAGATGATCCTCCCCGGTCAGCTTCGGACCATGATCCTGGAGGTCTTCGATCGGACATTCCTGGTCACCTATCTGATGCAGGCTGTCGCCGTGCTGATCGGTCTCTTCGGGATCGGCACCACCTTCGCCGCGTTCGCCACCAGTCGACGCAAGGAATTCGGCATCCTGCGTCACCTCGGTCTGCTGCGGCGTCAGATCGGCAGGCTCCTGGCCACCGAGGCGGCACTGATCGCCGCGGTCGGGGTCGGCATCGGTTTGGCTGCCGGCGGCGCAATCGCGGTCGTTTTGATCGAGGTCGTTAACCGTCAGAGCTTTCACTGGAGCATGGATATCCGACTGCCGTTCGGCGTGCTGCTGATCTTCAGCCTGTCGTTGATCCTGCTCGCTGCGCTGGCTGCCCGACTCTCCGGCGCTCAGGCGATGCGCCGGGAAGCGGTGGTCGCCGTACGGGAGGATTGGTGAGACTGATCAGGCTGGAGGTCGTCTTGAACCGTTCGATGCGGGATTCAATCGGGATGCTGATGTCGGCCGTTTTCGCCTTACCGCGCCGCCGCATCAGGTCCGCCCGGATTGCGCTCATTTCCCGCATCGGCTTGGTCATCGGCTTGGTCATCGGCTTGGGCGTCGGACTGGGCGTCGGACTGTCCGCGCCCAGTGCGGCCGGCGATTTCGCACCGGTCGTCGAAGGCCGACCGCTGGTCTTTCCCGAAGACACGGGCGCACACCCGGCTTTTCGCACCGAATGGTGGTACATCACCGGTTGGCTGACCGACGAGGCCGGCAAGGAGCGTGGCTTTCAGGTGACCTTCTTTCGCGTCGGGACCGGGATCGGCACCGACAACCCCAGCCGTTTCGCGCCGCGCCAGCTTATCCTCGCCCATGTCGCGATTGCCGACCCGGCGACCGGGCATCTGATTCATGCCGAGCGCATCGAGCGTGCATTGGAGCCGTTGGCCGGCGCGGCAGTTGGACGCACGCGCGCCTGGATCGGAGACTGGGAGCTGACGCTACAAGGGGAAGACGACAACACAGACGAGGTCTATCGGACTCGGATCGGCACCGACGCCTTCACTCTGGACCTCAGCTTGACCCCGAACGGCCCGCCTCTGCTCAACGGCCGGAACGGGTTCAGCCAGAAGACACCAGACCCGAGCAACGCCAGTCACTACTACAGCCGACCCCAGCTCGCCGTGGGCGGCCGGATCCGGGTCGCAGATGCCGACCTGACCGTCACCGGACACGCCTGGCTGGACCACGAATGGTCCAGCCAGATCATGCCCGAGCAGGCCCAGGGCTGGGACTGGATCGGGATCAACCTGAACGACGGCGGCTCCTTGATGGCCTTTCGGATGCGCGGGCGCGACGGCTCTGCACTCTGGTCCGCCGGCACGCTGCGGCAAGGCAACGAGCCCGCGCGCATCCTCGGCCCCGAGCAGGTCCAGGTTCAACCGCAACGGCAGTGGCAATCGCCCCGTACCGGTGCGGGATACCCGGTCGAGTGGACCCTGCAGATCGACGGCAGAACGCTGCAACTGCGAGCGCTGATGGACGATCAGGAACTCGACGGTCGACGCTCAACCGGCATCGTGTATTGGGAAGGGGCGGTGAAGCTTCTGGAGGCCGGACAGGAGATCGGACGCGGCTATCTGGAGATGACCGGGTACTGGGCGCGTCCAGACAACCTCTGATGTGAACCGCGTCCGGGCGGGCCGAGTAAGCTTTAATGCCGGGTCAAGGTGTTGCAGCAGCTAACCGGCGTTGGAGTCGACGCGGTTCAGTGTTTTCGACGTTCTTGAACCCCGACCCGGCAGGGTAGCGCCTGACTCCGGCCGTCTCGGCATGTTGGGGCAAGGGCCGGATGTCAGCTCGGAAACTGGAGGCGTCACGACTCGGCAATCAGACGCCCAGCGAGACGAACAGGATGCGCCGCCATGTCTCATCAAACGTCCGATCCGGCGTCCACAATCGCGGTGATCCGGCCCTGTACGAGTCGTGCCTCGACTCGGGTGCCGGGCGGGGCCTGCTGCGGTGATCGGAGGATCTCGCCGTCGGGCAGACGGGTGACGATGGCGTAGCCGCG
>JBGSKP010000170.1:0-4974 GCA_041741175.1 Thiocapsa sp.
TCGCGGGCCAGGGCCCGGCCGATCGCGTCCAACAAGGCGTCACGCTCGATCGGTTTGGACAGAAAATCCACCGCTCCCGCCTTCATCGCCTGCACGCTGGAGGCTACGTCGCCGTAGCCGGTCAGGAACACCACCGGCAAGCCGCTGCCCTGGTGCTGAAGGGCCGTTTGCAGCTCAAGCCCGGAAGGCCCCGGCAGATGCATATCGAGCAGCAGGCAAGCGGGCCGATCGGGCAAGGGTTGCAGCAGGAACTCGCCGGTACAGCCATAGCCGCGGGTTTCGAAACCGGCCGCGCCGAGCAGGCGCAGCAAGGCGACGCGCTGGGACTCGTCGTCGTCGACCACGTGGATCAGTGCGACATCACTCATGTCGATGCCTCATGTTCATCGAATCGCGATACGCCTCGCGCGCCGCCGAGCGCCGGCAACTCGACCTGGAAGCGGGCGCCGCCCGCGGCCGCGTTCTCGGCCCAGATTCGCCCATGGTGTGCATTCACCAGCGTCCGGGCGATGGACAGCCCGAGCCCCATCCCGTCCTTCTTGGTGCTGAAGAACGACTCGAACACCTGCTCGAGGTGCTCCGGCGCAATGCCGGTGCCGTGATCGGTGACGCTGATTCGAAAGTGTCTCGCGCGTGCCTCGATGGCCAGGACCGCGAGGCGCCGGTCCGCCGCGCCGGCGTCCATGGCATCCATGGCGTTGATGATGAGAATGATCATGACCTGTTGGATCTGGATGCGATCGCCCAGGATCATCGCCCGCGGTACCGTCGGGCTCAGGGACAGCGTCACCGCTCGGCGCCGGGCCTCGACGCGCAGCAAGGCAACGACCTCGCCGGCCACCTCGACCAGATCCAGCGGTGTCGACTCCGTGCGTTGTTTGCCGAGCAGTGCCCTCAACCGTCGGATCACCTCGCTCGCGCGCAGATCGTCACGGCGGATATCGGCCAAAATGGCGCGCAGCTCCCGATGCCGAGCCGGGTCGGGCCACGACTCTGCTTCCGCGTCCGTCACCGCTCCCGGACCAGCCCCGGCTCCGAGGATCAACTCGGCGGCGTCGGTATTGCTGAGGATGGCCCCCAGGGGCTGGTTGATCTCATGCGCGATCGAGCCGGTGAGCTCACCGGCCACCGACACCCGCGATGCATGCACCAGCGCGAACCGCTGTTTCTGTTCGGCCTGTTCGGCGACTCGCCGTCGGCGGCGCTCGACCAGCAGCCAGACGATCAGGCCGCTCTGCAGCAACATGACGACGGCGAAGAAGATCGCCTCGCTACGGTGCGCCTCGAGAAAGCCCGGCTCCCGAAAATGAATGACGGCGTCCTCCGGGATCTCATCTTGATCGAGCCGCCAGCGGCGGACTTGATTCCAGTCGAGGTTCAAGGTCGTGGGCAACACCGCGGGCAGCGCGAGCGCCTGCGGGGCGACCCCGTCGAGCAGCGCGTTGACGGCTCGGCCGACCTCGCGTCCCATGACGAGGAAGCTCGGACTATACCCACCGACGATACCGGTGCCCATGGTCGTATCCGAAGGCGCGAAGACCGGCACGCTGGCGGACTGCGCTATCGCGGCTCCCGCCGCGACGGGGATGAAGGCATCACCGTTGCCGTCACGGAAGTAGCCGGACGTAAAGACGATACTGTCCCGATCGAGCGCGCGCAGGCGCTCGAGCAGCTCGTCCGTCGGCAGACCGGCGAGAAACTCGGGCGTCACCCGTCCCGCGAAGCGCGGCACTTCCTTGCGCAACCGTGCCTCCCACGCACGATCCCAGGGCGCTGCCCCGGTGACCAACACGAGGCGCTTGGCGCGCGGGCTCAAGCGCAAGGCCAGATCGATGGTGCGCACGGCATCGAACTCGATCGGGATGCCCACCACCTCGGCCGGCAGCGGGGCGAGGGACGCCAGCACACTCTGCCTGATCCCGAAGTGGACGATCGGCGCGTGCGGAAACAGCGCCTCGCGATGGGACAGCAGGAAGGTCAACGCGTCTTCCCCGCCGGCGACGATCACCTGCGGTGAGCGTTGCGCATACTTCTCGCGCAGAAAACGTGTCATCGACCGGACATAGGACTCGCCGGAGAAGCGCGCCGAGTCTAGAAACTCCACGCTCACCTCGGTGCCGGCAGCGATGGTCTCGTCCAACCCTTGCTCGACCTTGATTGTGGCAGGCAGCGCTCGCTGATAGCCGAAGAGGACGAGGGCGTGAGGGTCTTCGGCCGCCGTTGCCGGGCCCGCGCTCGGCAGCAGCAGTGCGCAACCGAGCAGGCCGAGCAGCGCACGTGCACACCGCAACGACCGGGTCGCCCGCGATATCGGGGCTGCACCCTTTGCCGAAGGAGCGAGGCCGTCCACCGGGATAACGCGCATCTGTTGGACGGCATCAATGGTCGCATTCAGGTCGGATGCCGACGACGGATCAGCCGAGCCCACCAACTCCGCGCCGTGTCCGTGGACCGGATGCCGGCAAGTATGTACGCCAACGCCCAGGGCGCCGGGCGGCCTCTGCATAGGTTCAGTGTCATTGCCTACTCTCCTGCTATTCTGACTGTTGGTCCGATTTGCCCTGGATCATCTGTCGGCCGCTTTCTTGCGAGGGGCGTCACCGGGCGCCTCATGACAGAGACGCCCTCGGGGTTTATGTCCCGCGCCGACTTACTGAGGCTCACTCTGCAAATGGTGGATCGGACTGCCGTCCACTGCGGTCGCCTGTGATGCCTCCAGCGTCTTGATGTCCTCCGGGGTCAGCTCCGGACGGTCCACCTTGATCGTCAGCTTGTCGAGCTTGCCGGTGAACGCGAACGGCGGCCGGTAGTCGGCATCGTTCACGCCGGTGAGCGTGTCCGATCCGATGTCGAAGCTCTCGTCCCATTGCAGGATGATCGGCAACGTCCTCTCCATCCGCTTGGCATCCACTACCTTGCCGTCGACCTTCAGCGTGCCGGTTCCGGGTCGGCCGAGTCCGCTGAAGCTGTTGTAGACGAGCGTGCCGACGCCGATGCCTTCGTACTTGAAGTCGAACTCGACCCTGTGCCGTCCGGGCGTCAGCGCTTCGGCGCCTTCCCACTTCAGGCGCTCCAAGTCGAGCAGATTCCACAGGAACACCGGCTTGCCCTCAAGCAGGTAAAAGCCGTAGCCGGCGAACCGACCGCCCGAGGTCAGAATCATCCCTTCAGCGCCGCCTTCCGGCACCTCGATGTCGGCGGTGATGGTGTAGGAGGTGTTGAGCAGCAGCGGCGAGTCGCCTTGCGGCAGGCCGACCATCGGGCGCGTGTAGACGAATTCGGAACGTCCGGCGGTGATGTTCGGGCGCGGCGCGATGACACGTGCCGCCACCGACGCGTCGAGCGGCAGGACCTGGTACTTTTTGGCCTCGGCAAGGAACTGCGCACGCATCTCCTTGACCTTCTCCGGGTACGTGGCCGCCAAGTCCTCGGACTCGTTGAAGTCCAGGTTCAGGTTGTAAAGCTGGAACACCTGGTTGTTCAGCGGATCGGTATTGGCCGCGCCGAATGCCTCCCAGGGTGCGCGATCGACCTTGGTGCTGAGCAGCCAGCCGTCGTCGTACAACGCCCACTGGCCCATCATCTCGAAGTACTGGGTCTTGTGGCGCGACGGCTGCTTGGCATTCTCCGCGTCGAAGGAGTAGAGGAAGCTCGTACCCTCGATCGGTTTCTGCTGGATGCCGTCGACGACCTCGGGCGCCGTGATTCCGGCCGCCTCGAGGATCGTCGGCACGACGTCGATCACGTGCGCGAATTGCTCGCGCAGCGCACCCTTGTCCTTGATGCGTGCCGGCCACGAAACGACCATGTTTTGATTGATGCCGCCCAGGCGCGAGGCGTTCTGCTTGAACCAGTCGAAGGGCGTGTCGAAGGCCCACGACCAGCCGGCCGACATATGGTTGTAGGTCTGCTCGGTGCCCCACACCTCGAAGAACTTCATCTGCACGTCCACGGGCACCGTGACGCCATTGAAGAACGCCACTTCATTGGGCGTGCCGAGCGGCCCGCCTTCGGCGCTGGTGCCGTTGTCGCCGTTGATGTAGATGATCAGTGTGTTGTCGAGCTTGCCCAGGTCCTCGAAGGCCTGGATCACGCGCCCGATCTCGTGGTCGTTGTAGGCGGCGTAGGCGGCGAAGACCTCGACCTGGCGGATGAAGAGCTTCTTCTCCTCGGCGGTGAGTTGGTCCCAGGGCTTCAGCACGTCGTTCGGCCAAGGCGTGAGCGTCGAATCCTTGGGGATCACGCCGAGCGTCTTCTGGTTCTCGAAGATGGTCTCGCGCAGCTTCTCATAGCCACCGTCGAAGAGATGCATCGCGCTGATCTTGTCCACCCATTCTTTGGTCGGGTGGTGCGGTGCGTGCGTGGCGCCGGGCGCGTACTTGATGAAGATCGGCTTGTTCGGGTCGGTCTGGTGCATGCGCGTCGCCCAGTCGATGGCCTTGTCGGCCATCGCGGTGATCAGGTTCCAGGTGCCGGGCGGCTTGCCCTGGAACGGATAGACCTGCGTGGTGTTGCGGAATAGGTTCGGCTCCCACTGGTTGGCGTCGCCGCCGACGAAGCCGTAGAAGTACTCGAAGCCCATGCCGGTCGGCCACTGCGTGAAGGGGCCGGACTGGCTGGCCTGGAAGGCCGGCGTGTTGTGGTCCTTGCCGAACCAGGAGGTGTTGTAGCCGTTGTCGAGCAGGATGCGGCCGATGGTGGCGTTATCCACGCCGATGATGCTGTTGTAGCCCGGGAAGCCGGTCGACTGCTCGGAAATCACGCCGAAGCCCACAGAATGATGATTGCGCCCGGTGATTAAGGCAGCGCGTGTCGGCGAGCACAGCGAGGTGGACATGACGCGGTTGTAGCGCAGGCCGGCGTTGGCGATGCGGTCCATCGACGGCGTCGGAATGACCCCGCCGAAGGTGCTCGGCACGCCGAAGCCGGCGTCGTCGGTGATGATGAGCAGGACGTTCGGCGCGCCCTTGGGCG
>JBGSKP010000171.1:0-1841 GCA_041741175.1 Thiocapsa sp.
ATCGAGCCTGGTCAGGGCCGTGCGCGCGTCGGCCTCGATGATGTCGTTGTCGTGGACGCGCGCCGCCTTCCATGTGCCTGCGATGATTTCGGGCTGGCGGAGCACGGCGCGCAGCTGGTCGATGACGGCCGCCTCGATCTCGCCCGCCGACACCCGGCCGATCGGACACGATCCCGCACCATGCTTCAGCACCGTCTGGCTGACATAGTAGCGATAGAGCTTGCCGCCGCCGCCGGATCGCTGTCCGGGAGAAGCCTTTCGCGTGTGGGTGGGTGAGAAGGCGGCACCGTCGGGGCCGAACAGCAATCCCTTCAGCAAAGCCGGTGTCTCGGCACGGGTTCGGGCAGC
Organism: Thiocapsa sp.; assembly: GCA_041741175.1. Lineage (GTDB taxonomy): Bacteria > Pseudomonadota > Gammaproteobacteria > Chromatiales > Chromatiaceae > Thiocapsa. The sequence continues at coordinate 349 of JBGSKP010000171.1, forward strand.
ACGCTTGCGCGGGCTTTCGGTCAGGATGGCATGGACCCTGTCCCATGTCTGCCGATCGATGATGGCGTCATGCTCGCCGGCATAGCTCTCGCCCTTGTGCACAGCCTCGCCGATGTAGACCCGGTTGTTCAGCATTCGGTAGAGGTACTTCTTGTCGATCAGCCCACCGCGCTGGGTGCGGATGCCGCGCTTGCTGACTTCCCGCGCCAGTTCGGTCGCCGATCCGATTTCGAGGAAGCGGGCGAAGATCCAGCGGACATGAACCGCCTGCTTCTCGACGACGATGAGCTTCCGGTCCGACACCGCGTAGCCGAACGGCGCCCATCCGCCCATCCACATGCCCTTCATCCGCGAGGCTTTGACCTTGTCGCGGATGCGCTCGGCCGTCACCTCGCGCTCGAACTGGGCAAAGGAGAGCAGGATGTTGAGCGTCAGCCGGCCCATGGAGGTGGTGGTGTTGAAGGACTGGGTGACCGAGACGAAGGTGACGCCGTTGCGGTCGAACACCTCGACCAGCTTGGAGAAGTCCATCAGCGAACGGCTGAGCCGATCGATCTTGTAGACGACCACCACGTCGATCAGTCCGTCCTCGATATCGGCCAGAAGCTGCCTCAGCGCTGGGCGCTCCAGCGTGCCGCCGGAGATGCCGCCATCGTCATACTGATCGCGCACCAGCACCCAGCCCTCGGAGCGCTGGCTGGCGATGTAGGCCTCGCAGGCCTCGCGCTGGGCGTGAAGCGAATTGAACTCCTGCTCCAGCCCTTCCTCGGAGGATTTGCGGGTGTAGACGGCACAGCGGAGTTTTCGGGTGACGGGCGCCTTCATGCTTTCCGACCCCTCTCTTTGGTGGCGGTCGCTTGCGACTGCAATCGATCCACCGCTCCGTCCGTGGAACCGCGAGAACCGCCGCTGACGCCACGGTGGTTTTTCAATCCAAAGAAGGTCCAGCCATTCCAGCGCGTGCCGGTGATGGCGCGGGCAATCGCCGACAGCGACTTGTAGGGCCGCCCCTGCCATTCGTAGCCGTCACCGGTGACGGTGACGACCTGCTCCACACCCTGCCACTCGCGAATGAGCCGCGTACCGGTGATGGGACGGTCGCGATCGGCACGGATACTGCGCTTCGAGCGGTCGCCGCCATCCAGGTCCTCGCCCAGCCTTTCCAGTCGCCGGATCGTCTCGGGCTTCAGCCCGCCACAGGCCAGTTCCTGGATGCGATAGGCGAGACGCGATTCCAGAAAGCGGCGGTTGAACGGCGGCGGCTCGGTCTCGAACAGATCGCGCCATTGCCGCTTCAGGTCGGGCGTCGTGGCCGCCTTGAGCGCGGCGAGGCGAGCTGGGATGGGATCATGCGTCGTCATGCGGGTCTCCGGTGCGTTGGAGTTGCATGACGGCATTGGTCGGGCGGGAAGTGTAGGCAACTTTCTCCGGTGTCGTCAGATAGTTCGCGGCGTTGCCGCGTCCGCCCAATTAGCCGGACCAGCCCGAGCGCG
>JBGSKP010000172.1:0-3194 GCA_041741175.1 Thiocapsa sp.
GGACTCGACCGCGAGACCTGGCAGGCCATCGGCGGCATCCAGCGCTTCTATCTGCGCATGCTCGACATGGAGACCACCGGGGCGTCCAAGCTCGACAACTACCAGAACTTCGCCAAGGCGTTCCGGGTCGACGACTATGCGGCGGTGATGGCGAGCACCAAACCGAACGCGGCGCGGCTGAAATCCGTTACCGAGTTCAAGCCGCGCGATCTGACCGACCGCACCGAGCTCGGGGCTACCCCGCTCGCGGCGCTGGTCATCGCCGTGCAGGAGTTCCTGGCCGACAAGGATCCCGAGGTCGTCATGGCCAACCTGCGCGACGCGATCCCGGACTATTTCCACCGTCGCCCGCTGCTGATCGATATGACCGCCTTCATCGCCGCCAAGGCCCGCGGACCGGAGATCCGGCGCGCCGCGGAGGCGATCGCAAGCCGGATGCGCAATCAGCGGTTGCAGTAGCCGCCGCTCACCACCAGCCCGGAGGACTCGAATGCGAGCAATCGAGCTTGAAGCAACCGTCGAACATCATACGATCCGTCTGCCGGAAACCATACCGGACGGAACCCATCTTCGCGTGCTGTTGCTGATGGATGATCCACCTCGCCCCGCCAATGACGGCGGCGATCTGAAGGTCCTGTTGGCGGGCTTGACGGAGGGACTCACGGCCGAAGATCTGCACCGCGCTCGGGACTTCGGTCGGAGTGATCCAGAATGGGCTTCCTGATCGATACCAATATCCTGTCGGAAGTGCAGAAAGGCGCCCGTGCCGATCCCGGCGTGCGCGCCTGGTATGCCGCGGCGGATCCACGCGAGCTCTATCTCTCGGTGTTGGTGCTCGGTGAAGTGCGCCAAGGCATCGATCGCCTGCGTCGTCGTGATCCCGTTCAAGCCGAGCGCTTGGAGCAGCGGCTTGCCTTGATCAAAGACGGCTTTGCCGATCGCATCCTGTCCATTTCAACCGAAGTGGCGGAGCGGTGGGGTCGCAACAATGTCCCGGACGCACTGCCGGTTATCGATGGCCTGTTGGCTGCCACCGCGCAGGAGTTCGGATTAACCTTGGTGACGCGAAATGTGCGGGATGTCGAGCGCAGCGGGGTGTTGCTGCTGAATCCGTTCTCCGACGCGGCATCGCCTTGACCGACGTGTAAACGAGATCACACGGCTGGATCTTCCATCACGTCGCGTCACGATCCGATCATCTCGTCTGTGCGGCCGTGGCGACGGATCCGGCCATCATCATCAAGACCGTCATGGTCAACTGGACACGCCGGGAGGAAGGTTCATGAGGATCGTCTACTACGAAGAGGACGACACCCTGTTCATCGAGTTCTCGAAGGATCCCATCGTGCGTGACGAAACCCTGAGCTGGAACGTGAACATCGGTTACACGGCGGCCGGCATCGGCGAGATGAATATCCTGGATGCACAGAAAAGCGGGGTGTACCCGTTGCAGATCGAGCGGGTGATCTCCGACGCCGCTTGACGACGCCATCTCAGGAGACACGGAGACCCCAAGCACGAAACTTCGTCGGGTCTCCGTGTGTCCGTGAGAGAACCTCTTGCCCTCCCCGTCCCCAACCCGATCCGAGAGAGGCGCCCCGAATGATCGCCGCACAAACGCTGCCCAGACTGTCTCCCGACGCGTATCTGTCATACGAGCGCGACAGCACATGCCGCCATGAGCTGGTGGATGGCTATCTCTATGCCATGACGGGCGCGAGCGATCGTCATGAAGAGATCGCCGCGAATCTGCTTGCGGCGATCCACGCACATCTTCGCTCCGGCGACTGCCGGGTCTATGGCGCCAATCTCAAGCTGCGCGTCGGCGATGATTTCTTTTATCCGGACCTCTTCGTCCGTTGCAGCCGGGAGCGTGGCGATCCCTACTTCAAGACCGATCCGATTCTGATCATCGAGGTGCTCTCGCCGAATACACAGCGCTATGATCGCGGCGACAAACGACTGGCTTACGAGACGATTCCCAGCCTCCTGGAATATGTCTTGGTGGCACAGGACAGCCCGCTCATCGAGGTGTCGGGTCGCACCGCGGGCGGCTGGGAAACACGTCGCTACGAGACGCCGGATGCCCGACTGGCGCTCGACTCGATCGGGCTCGAGCTTCCCTTGGCAGAGGTCTATGCGTGATTCCGACGCTGTTTCTCCGTGTCTCCGTGAGAGCTGATGAGCATCCGTCGCTTCTCATCGCGCACCCTGCGTCTCGACCGGAGCTTTCTGGCCGAGCAGCTGCAGGATGCGCGCAGCTATCGGCGCATCGCCGGCTGCTTCAGCAGCTCGCTGTTCGAGGTCGCCCATGAATGGCTGGAGTCGGTGGCGGACGTGCGCATCGTCTGCAACGTCGATCTCTCGCCCGAGGACCTGAAGGTCGCGCAACTGCGCGAGGCGCGCATGCTGGGCCGCTGGAACGAGCGCTCGATCGAGGCGGAGTCGCTGCTCAACCGCGAGCGCTATCGGCGTCTCGATGCCTTTCTGACCCGGCGCGGCCAGGTGATCCGGGTTGCGCCCGACAGCCTCTGCGGCTTTCTGCACGGCAAGGCCGGCGTGATCGAGCGGGCCGACGGGCGCAAGGTCGGCTTCATCGGCTCGATGAACGAGACCCGCCACGGTTGGCAGCAGCACTACGAGATCCTCTGGGAGGACGATTCGCCTGAGGGCGTGGCCTGGATCGAGGCCGAGTTCGAGCACCTGTGGAACGCGGCCAAACCCCTCCCGGAAGCGGTCTGCCGGGAGGTCCGCCGGCGCGGACGGCGCTTCGAGGTCGCGCTCGGCGAGATCGCGACCGAGGAGACTTTGGCCCCGGCGGCGCTGATCGAGTCCCCGCTGTATCGCGAGGGAATGTCGCTGCAGCCCTGGCAGCAGGGTTTCGTCACCGAGTGTCTGCGGCACTACAACGATCACGGCCAGGTCCGGCTATTGTTGGCCGACGAGGTGGGGCTGGGAAAGACGCTGTCGCTCGGCACCGCTGCGCTGACGTTGTGTCTGCTCGCGGAGCAGACGCGCAGACGCCGCAAGCCGATCGTGATCTTCGCCCCCGCCACGCTTTGCGAGCAGTGGCAGACCGAGATGATCGACAAGCTCGGTATCCCCTGCGCCCGCTGGCACTCCACGCGCAAGGTCTGGCTCGACACCGAGGCGCGGGCGATCTCCCCGAGCGGCCCGGAGCACATCGCCCGCTG
>JBGSKP010000173.1:0-3546 GCA_041741175.1 Thiocapsa sp.
GCCGTGACGCGCACCGCGAGGGTCTGGAAACGTCCGGTCAGCCAGGCCGGCGTCGCACGGCGGGCGGGCAACAGCCAGGTATTCGGTCCAGGCCAACTCGCATTGATGCGCGCCATCCGCTCCTCGTCGAGCGCCTCGACAAACGGCACGATCTGCTGCGGATGCGCGGCGATCAGGATCAGCCCTTTAGCCACATCGCGTTGTTTCATCGCGAGGATTCGGCCGACGGCATCGCCGCTCCAGGGATCGCAGCCCAAGCCATAGACAGCCTCGGTTGGATAGGCAATCACGCCGCCCCGAGCGATTGTCCAGGCAGCGCGTCGAAGGCGGTGTCGAGGCAGAAACGCTGTGCTCATCGGGGAACCCGAACGGCGTCGCGGAATCCCAATGAAGCGCGTGCCCTCCGCGTCAAACCGTACGGCGGATCCAAGCAGATGCCTGCGTCGCCCGATCGCAACAAACCGCGCGGCCGAGAATGCGTATACTGTAATCCTTGCGGGCGACAGCGACCTGCGTAGGAGCGACCAAACCGGGCGAAGGATGTCCTGCGCATCAGCCGCGACACCCGCGCCATTCCGGCGACGCCCTGAACGCTGATCTGTTCAAACCTTGTTTCAACCGGAGTTGATTGCATGAACCTGCCTAAAAATGTTGGTCAGACCGATCGCAACATCCGCCTCGCCGCCGGAGGCATCCTAGTTGTCCTCGGCCTGTTCGCCGCGACGACCGGCGCGAAGGTGCTGTTGACGCTCCTCGGCCTGATCGCGCTGGCGACCGGCGCCACCGGCACCTGCCTCGCGTACACCCTGTTCAAGATCGACACCAGTAACAAATAACCCACACCACCCGGAGTAAACCTGATGGACCTGATCAGAAACGTTGGAAAAACCGATCGTAACCTTCGCTTAGCCGCTGGCGGACTGCTGGTGTTTTCCGGAATCATCACCGGCACGCTGCTGCTGTCCATCATTGGACTGGTTGTGCTGGCAACCGGCGCGATCGGCACCTGCCCCGTCTACATCCCGCTCAACATCAACACGAACAAGAACGACACCAAGGGCTGATCAACAACAGCCTCCGACGGCCGCCGCGGGGCGGCGGCCGCCGCCTGTGATCCCCACACTAACCGATATCGAACGTCGGCGCGCCTGCACCGCACTCAGGGCGACCCCGATCAGACCGCCCGCCCCGCTCCACCCAATTCAGGTTCCTTTTGGCTTCGGGCTCCTTGGGGGCGTTCAAACAGATAGTGGCTGACATACCACTCCTGCCCCTTTCGATAACCGAACAGCTCTGCGCAGGCCATGAAGAACAGCCGCCAGCGCATCCACCAGACCCCCGCTTGGTCGCTGCCGTAGGTCTCTTCCAGAATCGGCCAGACATGATCGCGCGCGGCATCCATCCGCGCCAGCCAGGCATTAAGCGTGCGCTCGTAGTGACGGCCGTCCCAGCGCCAGCGCGTCACCAGCTTCAGGTGCTCCTGGAAATGCAGCGGCAGATCGTCGCTCGGCATGATGCCGCCGGCAAAAAAATAATGACTCATCCAATCGCTCGGACCGACGTCCTCGAAAGGATAGGGATGCTCGCGATGAACGAAGATGTGCATCAGGAAACGCCCGCCGGGCTTCAACCAGTCATGCACGCGCGCATAGAGTGCGCGATGGTTGCGCATGTGCTCGAACATCTCCAGCGAAACGATGCGGTCGTACTGGCCCTCGGCCTGGAAGTCGTTCATATCGGCAGTGATGATCTGAAGGTTGGTCAAACCCCGTCGATCGCGCTCCGCCTCGATGAACAGGCGCTGTCCGCGTGAGTTGGAGACGCCGGTGATCCGACAGCTCGGGAACCGCTCAGCCACGTAAAGACTGAGGGCGCCCCAGCCACAGCCCAGCTCAAGAACCCGATCACCGTCCTGGATCCCCGCCCGCTCGACAGTGATCCGCAGAGACGCCTCTTCGGCCTCCTCAAGCGTCTTGATGCTGTCGGGCCAGTAACAGGAGCTGTACTTGCGACGCGGACCCAGCACCAGATCGAAGAAACCGGCCGGCAGCTCATAGTGCTGCGCGTTCGCGCGCTCGGGCACATCGGCGATCGGCGAGGCGTCCAGCATGGCGATGAAGGCGCGCTTCTGCTCCATCGCCTCCTCGCAATCGGCCGTCGGCAAGGTCGCCAGACGCCCACGCAGCAGAGAACGAATGCCGCTACGGGTCACACTGTCCGGAACCTTACCCTGCTCGACCCAGCGGATCGCCGTCTGTGTTGCACTCACCATCATCTTGCTTCCCTTATCCAGGCTGTTGACTCACTGTTCTTGAGGTATTGTCGAAATCCCAAAAGGGCAAGGTCGGCCTGCCGCCTGCACCCCACCTAAAGCTCCCCGCCGTCCGACGGACGCCCCGACACGCTCTCCAGCGCGCGTCTGAGTGCCATCTCGCGTTCCGGAACCCAGCATTCATCCGACATCACCTCGCGCAAACCCAGGTGTTCCAGGCGTTCACGCGCTTGGCCGTGCGCACCCGCCATGCACACCCGCATGCCTTGGGCGAGTGCATCCCGGACCGTGGACTCCACGGCGACCGCCGTTGTCACCCCGATGTGCGGCACCTGACTGAGATCGATGACGACCGCCTGCGCGCCTTCGAGCTTCGGTCCCTGCCGACTGATGGCCGCCGCAGCGCCAAACACCAGGGGGCCGCTCAGGTGCAGGATTTTCACCCGACCACGCCCTTGGGCTAATAGGGAGCGCTCCTCACAGGACAGGTCCGCACAGGGGCCCTCGTCGCGCCTACGCCGCGCCGGCAGAACACAGACGGACTCTTCCTGTACGTCGGCAAGCCGCCGGATGGTCAGGACGTTGGCAACGAACAGACCGATGGCCACGGCTGTGATCAGATCGACGAACACGGTCATGACGATCACACCGTACATGATCAAGGCGCCCTTGATCGACACGCGATGGGCCCGACGCAAGAAGCCCCAGTCGATGATGTCGATGCCGACCTTCACGGCGATGCCGGCAAGCACCGCAAGGGGGATCTGGGCAGTCAGGGCACCGGCCCAGATCACCACGACGGCGAGAATGAGGGCCCGGGTGAGACCCGAGAGCGCCGTGCGTCCGCCGGCCTGAATATTTACAACTGTCCCCATGGTCGCCCCGGCGCCGGGAAGACCACCGAACAAGCCGGATGCCAGGTTGCCGATGCCCTGCCCGACGAGTTCCTTATCCGAATCGATATGCTTGCGGGTCAGGCTTCCGGCAATCACCGCAGTCAGGAGTGCATCCACCGAGCCGAGCATCGCCAACACCAGCGCATCGATCAGGATGGTTTGCCATTGATCCGCGCTGAACACAGGCAGCTGAAACGACGGCAGGCCGGAGGGTATCGCGCCGATGCGCCGGATGTCCGCATCGCCCAACCATAAGATGGCAAGCAGGGTTCCGACCACCAGAGCCACCAACTGCGGCGGCAGGATGCGTTTGACGCGCGCCGGCATCAGAAACAGGATGGCCAGGGTCAGCCCGGCCAGGGCGGCCTCGCGCAGATC
>JBGSKP010000174.1:0-11456 GCA_041741175.1 Thiocapsa sp.
CGCCGCGCTGCAGCTGGCCGGCGCCGATCTGCGCGTCGCCGTCGTCTCCAAGGTCTTTCCGACGCGCTCCCATACGGTCGCCGCCCAAGGCGGCGTGAACGCCGCGCTCGCCAACGTGTTGCCGGACTCCTGGCACTGGCACATGTTCGATACCGTCAAGGGCTCGGACTATCTGGGCGACCAGGACGCCATTGAGTTCATGTGCCGGGAGGCCATCCCCACGGTCTATGAGCTGGAGCACGCCGGCGTGCCCTTCTCGCGTCTGGATGACGGCAAGATCTACCAGCGTGCCTTCGGCGGTCAGAGCCAGAACTTCGGCGGTGATCAGGCGGCGCGCACCTGCGCGGCGGCCGACCGCACCGGTCACGCGATCCTGCACACCCTCTATCAACAGAACATCCGCGCGCGTACCCATTTCTTCGACGAGTTCTTTGCCATCGATTTGGTCCGCGACGCCGCAGGCATCATCTGCGGCGCCTTGGTGCTGGAGATCGAGACCGGCGAGCCGCTCCTGATCGAGTCCAAAGCGACCCTGCTCGCCACCGGCGGGTGGGGTCAGGTCTTCCGCACGACATCCAACGCGCACATCAACACCGGCGACGGTGCCGCGATGGCCTTGCGCGCCGGTATCCCGCTGATGGACATGGAGTTCTTCCAGTTCCACCCGACCGGCATCGCCGGCAAGGGGATGCTGATCACCGAGGGCACGCGCGGCGAAGGCGGTTATCTCATCAACAAGGACGGCGAGCGCTTCATGGAGCGCTATGCCCCGCGCGCCAAGGATTTGGCCAGCCGCGACGTGGTCTCGCGCGCCATCGTCACCGAGGTCAAGGAGGGACGCGGCTGCGGCGAGAACGGCGACTACGTGATGCTCAAGCTCGACCATCTCGGCGAGGCGGTCATCTCCAAGCGTCTGCCGGGTATCCGCGAGTCGAGCAAAATCTTTGCCGGCTGCGATCCGGTCATCGAGCCGATCCCGGTCTTTCCCACGGCGCATTACGCGATGGGCGGCATCCCGACCGATCGCTTCGGCCGGGTCGCCATGCCTGCGGGTCACGGCTCCGAGGAGGTCGTGGTCGGGCTCTACGCGGCCGGGGAGTGTGCCTGTGCCTCGGTGCACGGTGCCAATCGACTGGGCGGGAACTCGCTGCTCGACATCCTGGTGTTCGGGCGTCTGGCGGGAAAGGACATCATCGACTACGTGCGCGAGAACCCCTATCAGCGCACGGTGGACTCCGCGAGCCTGGAGCAGGCGATGAGTCGTCTAAACCGCTGGGAGCAGAAGGGCGAAGGTCTCACGGTGCAGCAGCTGCGTGCCGATTTCCGCAAGTGTATGGAAGACCACGCCGGTGTTTTCCGGACCGAGGAGATCATGTCCGAGGGCTACAACAAGCTCTGCGAGCTGCGCGAGCGGCTCCCCGAGGTGCGTCTGACCGACCACTCCAAGGTCTTCAACACCGCCCGGATCGAGGCGCTGGAGCTGGAGAACATGATGGATGTCGGCATGTCGATCGCCGTTTCCGCGCTGCATCGCCAGGAGAGCCGGGGCGCCCACTCGCGGCCGGATTACCCCGCGCGCGACGACCAGACCTGGCTCAAGCACAGCCTCTACTATCAGGACGGTGATCGCATGGACTACAAACCGGTGCGGACCAAGCCCTTGACGGTCGAGTCCTTCCCGCCGAAGGAACGGGTTTATTGAGCGGACTGGTCCAGTCGATCGAACATATTTGAACCGCAAAGGCGCAAAGGACGCGAAGACGGTGACTTTATTGCTCTCATCCCACGGTTTGCGCCCTGGCTGGGAGCCGCGACGACCCCGCAACGTCAAGACCCTTTGCGTCCTTCGCGCCTTGGCGGTTCCAATTCCAGAAAGCAGGATGAGCCATGAAGATCAGCGTCTACCGCTACAATCCGGACACCGACACCAAGCCCCGGATGCAGGACTTCGAGGTCAAGACCTTTCAGGGCATGATGCTGCGCGATGCCTTGCTTGAGGTGAAGAAACAGGATGAGAGCTTCAGCTTCCGCCATTCATGCGGCGAGGGTGTCTGCGGCTCCGACGGGGTCAACGTGAACGGCCGCAATGTGCTTGCCTGCATCACGCCGATCACCGAGCTGAAGGAGCCGATCCAGGTCCGGCCCTTCCCGGGTCGTCCGGTGATCCGTGATCTGGTCGTGGATATGACCCAGTTCTATGAGCAGTATCGTGCGGTCAAACCCTATCTGGTGCGCAAGGATCCACTTCCCGAGCAGGAGATCCTCCAGTCGCCGGAGGAGCGCGACAAGCTCGATGGGCTCTACGAGTGCATCCTCTGCGGCTGCTGCTCGACCGCTTGCCCGTCGTTCTGGTGGAATCCCGAGAAGTTTCACGGCCCTGCGGCCTTGCTGCAATCCTGGCGGTTCCTCGCCGACAGCCGCGACCAGGCGACCGAGGAGCGGCTCGATGCCCTCGACGGTCCCTATAAGCTCTTTCGCTGCCACAGCATCATGAACTGTGTTGAAGTCTGTCCGAAGGGTCTGAATCCAACCCGGGCCATCGGCAAGATCAAGGATTTGATGCTTGACCAGGGTGTCTAGCCATCCGCCGGAGACACTCCCGACGGCCGACGCTGAACCGGTGCGAGCCGACCCGATGTGTGCCGAACCGATGCATGAGGGTACCGCCCAGGAGTCGGAAACCGAGCTCGAGATTCGGCGGCTGCGCTGGCAGTGCCGGCGCGGCATGCTGGAGCTCGATCATGTCCTGGACCGCTTTCTAGACCTGGGCTACGCCGATCTGCCCCCGGTTCAGCGCATTGCCTTCGTCCGGCTCCTTGCCGAGCAGGACCAGCGGCTCAGCGACTGGTTCATGTCGCGCGCCGAGCCGCCTGATCCAGCCCTTCAGGATCTCGTGCGCCACATCGTGGATGTGGTGCGCGAGCAGTGATTCTGCATGCCGGCCCAGGTTGTCTTGAAGTGACTTGGGTCAGACCATCTTTGTCAGCCGGTACTCGATGATGCCTTCGGCGCCGGCGGCGCAGAGCTTCGGGATGAGATCCCGGACCGATGCACCATCGACGATGGTCTCGAGCGCGAGCCATTGTCGGTCGTAGAGATGGCTGACCGTCGGGGCATGCAGGCTCGGAAGTAGCGCGACGACTGCGTCGAGACGCTCGGCCGGGACATTGCACTTGAGTGCAACCTTGTGACGGGCGCGCAGGGCCGATTGCAGCATCAAGGCGATCTGCTCGATCTTGGATCGGCGCGCCGGATCCTGCATGGCCTGTGCGTTGGCGATGAGCCGGGTCTCTGTGATCAGCAGATCATCGACGATCCGCAAACCATGGGCGCGGATGGTGCTGCCGGTCTCGGTGATCTCCACGACCGCATCCACCAGACCTTCCACGACCTTCCCCTCGGTCGCGCCCCAGGAAAACTCGACGGCGGCATCGATCCCGCGATCGGCGAGATAGCGCTTGGTGAATCCGACGAGCTCGGTGGCGATTTTCTTGCCGGCCAGGTCTGCGATGCATTGAATCGGGGAGTCCTGCCGCACCACCAAAACCCAACGGCTGGGCCGGTTGGAGACCTTGGAGTAAGTCAGGGTGCAGATCTGCTCGACCTCGGCCTGCGATTCCAGGATCCAGTCCAGGCCGGTCAGTCCGAGATCCAGGGTGCCGCGCTCGACATAGCTTGCCATCTCCTGCGCGCGGATCAATGCGCAGCGGATGTCCGGGTCGTCGATGTCGGGATAATAGTTGCGCGCATGGGTGGCGATCTGCCACCCGGCTTGCGCAAACAGCTCGATCGTAGCGTCTTCCAGGCTTCCTTTCGGGATGCCGAGCTTCAGTAAGGACATGCGGGCTCCGGTTGGGCGTGTGCGGTAGACTCGCGATTATGCTCGACTTGGATCGTCAAATCCGCATGAATCTGCTCGATTTCTTTACGAAGCCGCGATGCAGTCTCGCCTGGCAGGTGCGTCCGCGCCGCTAACTCGGGAAGGTGCGGATAGCGATCCTCCAGACGCTCGAACGCGTCGGCGATCACGCGCGCCCGTGCACCGGCAACCGGTATCCGCGCCAGTCAGGCATAGGCCGGCATAAAGGCGTTGGCCGGATCGACGACTGGTCCCGTGTCCGACCAATAGGGCGAGAGCTTGCGCAGCTTGGCGACGATCGGCGGCACGGCCTCGATAACCCGATCGATCTCATCCATACGGTTGTAGCGCGAGAGCGAGAAGCGCGTGGTGCCATGGGCCGCGGTGAAGGGGATGCCCATCGCACGCATCACGTGGGAGGGCTCGAGCGAGCCGGAGGTGCAGGCCGATCCGCTCGAAGCGGCGATCCCGAGCTTGTTGAGCAGCAGCAGGATCGCCTCGCCCTCGATGTATTCAAAGGCGATGTTGCTGGTGTTGGGCAGGCGGTTGGTCGGATCGCCCGTCACGAAGCAGTTGGGGACGGCCGCGAGGATGCCTTGCTCGAGCCGATCGCGCATGGCCCGCACGGCGGTCTTCTCGTAATCCATATGCTCCATCGCCATCTCGCACGCCTTGCCGAGCCCGACGATGGAGGCGCTGTTCTCGGTGCCGGCACGCCGGCCGCGTTCCTGATGCCCGCCGCGCAGCAGGGGGCGAAAGCGCGTGTTGCGCCGAAGATAAAGCACGCCGATACCCTTGGGCGCGTGCAGCTTGTGTCCGGAGACGGAGAGCATGTCGATCGCGGTGTCTTTGAGATCGATGGGGAGCTTGCCGACCGCCTGGACCGCATCGGTGTGGAAGAGCACGCCGGCCGATTTCGCCAGCTCGGCCATCTCCTGGACCGGGAAGAGCGTGCCGGATTCATTGTTTGCCCACATCACCGAAACGATCGCGACACGATCCGAGAGCAGATCCATGTACTGCTGGATATCGAGCCGACCCTTCCCGTCGACGGCGAGGTAATGGACCTTGTAGCCCTCGGTCTCCAGGTGCTGACAGAGCGCGAGGATCGCCGGATGCTCGACCACCGTGGTGATGATCTCCCTGCGCTCCGGCTGGGCCTTGATGGCTGAGAGAATGGCGGTGGAGTCCGACTCGGTCCCGCAGGAGGTGAAGACGATCTCCGAGTCCTGCGCGGCCCCGAGCAACGCCTGGACCTGCTGCCGCGCCTGCTTGATGGCATGGCCGACGCGGTTGCCGTAGGCATGGATCGAGGAGGCGTTGCCGAACTGCTCGGTGAAGAAGGGCAGCATCGCCTCGACCACCTCGGGCGCGACCATGGTGGTGGCGTTGTTGTCGAGATAGATGCCTTGGGTGTCGGGTGGAGTGGTCATGGGTGATGGCCTCGTGACATGTGGGGTTCGAGCCTCCAGCCGCCAGCCTCCTGCGATTGGCTGCGCTTTTGTGCCGACTTTTCTCGGTCCTCGATTATCCTTTTGCTGGCGGCTGGCGGCTGGCGGCTGGCGGCTGGCGGCTGGCGGCTTTTACGCGCTCTTGCGCATCGCTTTCGCCGGCAGCACCCGCACGAACTCGCCGAGATCCTCGACGATGCGCTGCTGGATCCCGTCGAGCGTCGTCGACGCCATCTGGCAGCCCACGCAGGCGCCGGTCATGTTCACGTAGACGTTCTTGCCGTCGACGTCGATCAGCTCCACGTCGCCGTGGTCGCGCTGCAGGTTCGGGCGGATCGCCTCGATCGACCGCTCGATGCGGCGGATTCGCTCCAGGTTGCCGAGCTTGCGCCCGCCCGCCGAGGGTGCGGCTTCGGGTGCCCTGGCATAGGGGTCGAACGCCTTGCCCTGCTCGGCGAGGACGCGGCTCAGGATGGCCTCTACCCCTTCGTGACAGGCCGAGCAGCCGCCGCCTGCCTTGGTGTAGTTCGCGACCTCCTCGACCGTGGAGAGACCGTTGGAGCGGATGGTGTTCTCGATCAGGACGGCATCCACGGCGAAACACTTGCAGACCAGTGCACCTTCTTCGTGGTCGTCCTTCCATTCCTCGCCGCGATAGTTGGCGATCGCCGCCTGCAGTGCCTCGCGTCCCATCACCGAGCAGTGCATCTTCTCGGCCGGCAGTCCGTCGAGATAGTCGGCGATGTCCTGGTTGGTGACCTCGAGGGCCTCGTTGAGCGTCATCCCCTTGATGATCTCGGTCAGCGCCGAGCTGGAGGCGATGGCGGAGCCGCAGCCGAAGGTTTGGAAGCCGGCATCGAGGATGACCTCGCTTTCCGGGTCGACCTTGAGTGTCAGACGCAGTGCATCGCCGCAGGACAGGGAGCCGACGTCACCGGTTGCATTGGCATCTGCGACGGCCCCGGCATTGCGGGGATTAAAGAAGTGCTCCTGAACCTTTTCCGAGTAATCCCACATGGCGTGTCTCCGGTTGCTGTAGCGATGAGCGAGCGAGTCAGGACGGACCGTCAAACCGTGGCTTGAGTTTTGCGTCAATGTTGGCGACCCTCGCAGCAAACCGTGTGCCACGCCGAAGATTTCATCTATCTCATTGATTTATAGTTGTTCAATAGCCTTCCCGTGGCCGCTGATGTCGGCTCTCGAACGACAGCCCGCATGCGTTGGGTCGTGAATCCCACAACACATCTCAACAACAGGAGTCTTTGATGGATGTCAGTGAACTACAGCTTGATCAGTTGGGTCCGGGCGATCTGGTTTACGCCGCCGCGGATATCCACAACGACGGCGGTATCCCGGATCTCGCCGAGGATGCCTTGATCGCAGCCGCCGGAACCCGCGGGGTCATTCTCAACATCGGACACCTCGAAGAGGACCCCGAGCGGGAGCTGTATCTGGTGCGATTCGAAGGGGAGGGCGCCGAGCTCGGGCCGCCCGCTGGCTGTTGGCCGGAGGAGCTCAGCACCGCGTCGAATCGTCCCCCCGCAGAGGCGGGTTAGGCCCCGGATCTCTTGTCACCACGCCGTCAAGTCCGCGGCCTAAGCTCGCCACTTTACCAACTCACCGACAAAGCGACAGGAGACAGCATGACCCCACGCATTCAGTCCATCGACGCCCTGGAAATCCTCGACTCGCGCGGCAACCCGACCGTGCGCGTGAATGTTCGGCTCGACAACGGCATCCTCGGCACCTCATCGGTCCCGTCCGGGGCCTCGACCGGCGAGAACGAGGCCGTCGAGCTGCGCGACGGCGACGCGGATCGCTACGGCGGCAAGGGCGTTCGCAAGGCCGTCGCCAATGTCAACGATCTGATTGCCCCGGCCTTGATCGGAGCCGATCCGCGCGAGCAGGCGAAGATCGACCATGCCATGCTCGATCTCGACGGAACCGAGAACAAGGCCAAGCTCGGGGCCAATGCGATCCTCGGTGTCTCCCAGGCCGTTGCACGCGTCGCCGCCGCAGCCTGTAACCTCCCGCTCTACGCCTACCTCGGGGGGGCCGGCGCGGTGCGTCTTCCCGTTCCCATGATGAACGTGCTCAACGGCGGCAAACACGCCGACTCCGGCATGGATTTCCAGGAGTTCATGGTCTTTCCGGTCGGCGCGCCGACCTTCGCCGAGGCGCTGCGATACGGCACCGAAACCTTTCACGCTCTGCATCGACTGCTTGCCTCCAAGGGCTATGCCACCAGCGTCGGCGACGAGGGCGGTTTTGCACCCAAGCTAAAGAGCAACGAGGAGGCATGCGATCTGATCGTCAAGGCCATCCTCGCCGCGGGCTACGAGCCCGGCGAGGACATCGCGATCGCCTTGGACCCTGCCGCCAGCTCCTTCTACGAAGACGGCAAGTACCGGCTCAGTCGCAGCGGACAGGGCGAGAAGACCGCCGCCGCGATGACCGCGCTCTTCAAGGATTGGGTGACCGAGTACCCGATCGTCTCGATCGAGGACAGTCACGACGAGAACGACTGGGACGGTTTCAAGGGCATCACCGCCGCACTCGGCGACAAGGTCCAGATCGTCGGGGACGATCTGCTCGTGACCAATACCAAGTTCATCGCCCGCGCCGTCGAGGAGCAGGCGTGCAACGCCGTGCTCATCAAGCTCAACCAGATCGGTACGGTCACCGAGACGATCGCCGCCATCCACCTCTGCCGTAAGGCCGGCTGGGGCTACGTTATCTCCCATCGCTCCGGCGAGACCGAGGACAGCTTCATGGCCGATTTTGCGGTCGCCATGGGTGGCGGTCAGATCAAGACCGGCTCGGCCTGCCGCTCGGAGCGTATCGCCAAATACAACCGGCTGCTTGAGATCGAGCGCGAGTTGGGGGCGGCGGCAGTGCTCGGTCGCTGAGGGGGAGGGCCATCGCGGCCCCGGGGTTGCAGGCCGGTTCGGGTCCGTTCGGCGGATGGGTCTGGACCGTCCTGACTTGGAATCCCGGACGTGTGTCGCTCCCGATGCCCGTTCGAGAGCCGGACATCGTCCCGCTGCCGCCTCCGCTCAAGGCATCGGGTCGATGGACCGGATGCTCTAAGGCGGTGTCGCGATGGCCATCGCCCTTGTCATGGCGGTCGGCCTGAATCCGATCGTCATGCCCGCGCGACGACCTCGGCACTGCTTCGCATGCTCAGCCGTTGAGCTCAACTGAAGTGACGAAACCGGGTGGCTTGATCGCAAGCACCGAACAATCCACCTGTTGCAAGATGGCTTCTGCCGTATTGCCCATGAGCAGTCCGGGGATACCGCCACGACCGACCGTGCCCATGACGACAAGATCGGCGCCGAGTTTGCTCGCGAGCACCGGGATCTTCTTTCGGGCCTCTCCACGCATCAGGTGTGTTTTTGGTTTCAGATAGTCCATCGCCTCGGCTCCCAGGATGCCGGTGACCTCCTGCAGGAGTGCCGCAAGATAGGATGCATGACGCTCTCGGACCTGGTCGACATAGGCGGAGACCTCCGCGTCCGGTGTACTGACGACGGTTCCGCGAAGGAGGATCTCGCCGATCGCATCCCAGACATGGGCGACATGCAGATCGGCAAATTCCGACAGTGCTAGAGTCCCCGCGATCTCCAGGATCCGGAGGTTCATCGCATGCCGCATCTCCTCGGGACGGAGGCTGTTGTCAACATCGACTGCCGCGAGGATCCGTCGAAAGGACCGGGATCCCTTGCACTTGATGGCCCACACCGGACAGGGGCACTGGCGCAGCAGGTTCATGTCGTCGCTGCCCAACAACCGGCCGAACCAGCCCGCATCCTCCGGCGGGCGGATCACCAGATCATGCTTGCTGCGCAGGACTTCGCGAATGATCTCGAGGTACGGCGTCCCGGTCAGCACATTCAGCTGGATGTCGAGCCGCGACTCGTAGGGTTTGATCAAAGACTCCAGTCGGTGCAGGCTCTGCTCCGCTGCTGCGAACTGGAGGTCCTCGGTCGTCGCGCCGCCGTCGCGCAGGCGGAACCCGGCGCTCAGGCGCGGCATCACGTCGATCACGGTAAGCTCTGCCTGATTGTTCTCGGCCAGCAGGACGGCGCGCTCCAAGGCGGACCTGCAGACGTTCTCGGGATCCGCGACGTAGAGGATGTTCCGGAAGCGTTTCATCTCGGACTCCTGTTCGGCTCATGCTGCGGCGCTGCACCGTAGACGGCTGAATTACGCCAGGTGAATCGGAATGCGCAGACCGACCCGGGCGATCTTGCCACCCCGAATGTCGCGGATCACAAGCTCGATTGTACCCAGATGGTAGCCCAGGATGGCGTAACCGTCCGCCGGCCGAGGCGTCAACTCCAGGCGCTCGTCCGGTCCCGGTGCGGTTGGCACCTCGAGCCTGAGCCGCCACGCCAAGTGGTGACCATCGTCCAGCCCTGAACGGTGAGTGAGATGAGCACGACGAAAGCGACAGGATGTCCAGATTCGGCACCCGATGCTCGGCGACCAACAGCTCAATGACGGCGATCGTCAGAAAGACCGCCATGGGGGCGTTGCTGCCGGATTCGATTTCGAGTGTCGCCGCGACCCGTTCCTTAAGCTGCAGACCTCGGGCGCGGAGCAAGGCAAACACCGCGGCGGCGTCGGTGGAGCCCACCACCGCGCCCACCAGCAAGCTTTCAAGCACGCCGAGATCCAACAGCCAAGTTGATGATTCTAAATGGGTTGATAAGTCTCATCCAATCAGGTAGATACCGGTGATCCGGCAATGTCTGAAGTCATAACGTAAGGTTAGAGGCAACCGCTGAATCTACTCGGCGCCGTCATGACCGTGCCCCGGTTGATCACCGGCGCCGGTAATACTGCAGGAACATCCCGACCGTCTCCTCCACCAGATCCTCGGCAGGGATACCCAAGCTCTCCCGACCCAGCATCCAGGGCCACAGCGAGAGCTCGTTGATGGCACCCATGAACTGGTGAGCCGCCAGCACAGGATTGCGGCAGTCCAGGATGCCCATGGCCGTGAGATGGGCGAGATAGCGCGTGAGCCGCTCGTTTTGCGGCTCCATGACGGCGGCGAACGCTTGGGCGATCCAGGGAAACTGGCGCGAGTCGGCCACCAGCATGCGCAGGAAGCCGAGGTACCCCGGCTGCCTGTGAAGTCCCAAAATCGCGTGGGCGACCAGACGCAGCACGTCCTCGACATCCCCCTGGGTTTCGATGCCGGGCGGAAACGCCCCCTCAAGCTGGTCCGACACCCCGCGCAGCATCTCCCGGAAGATCTCCTCCTTGCTTGCGAATTGGTTGTAGAGCGTGCGCCGGGCCACGCCGGCAGCCTCCGCCAGATCGTCCATACTGACAGAGCCGAAGCCGCGCTCCAGGAACAGGCGCTCGGCGGCCGCGACGATGGCCACACGCGACGGGCTGCGCCGGACCCTTGGTCCGGCTTCGGTTGCTTCAACGCGAACATCCATACGAAATCCATATTGCACTTATTAGTGCACTTTACTATACTCAAAAATGTAAGTTCTGGCAAGGGCGGGCCGCTCCCTCGGCGACCCATGCTGTCGCCGCTCGCCCTTGCAGACAGCACCACCCATCATCCTCTCTGTGGAAGGCAGCGCCTATGTTCAACTCTCTGCCCCTGTTCAACGCTCGGATTGTGACGGCCGCCTTGATGGCCGCAACCCTCGCGGGCTGTCAGGAGAACGCACCACCCACCGCCCAGCCCCGGCCCGTGCGCACGGTCACCGTGGAGCACGGGGCGGAAGGGGAGACCGTCTCGCTGACGGGCCAGGTCCAGGCCAAAGACCATGTCGGGCTCGCCTTTCGCCTCGACGGGCACATGACCGAGCGGCCCGTGAATGTCGGCGACGTGCTCGAGGCGGGCCAGGTCGTGGCGCGGCTCGATCCCCGGATCGAGGAGAATACGCTGCGCTCGGCGCAAGCCAACCTCGCCTCGGCCGAGGCGCTGCTCACGGAGACGCGCCTCACCTTCGAGCGGCACGAGAAGCTCTTGAAGACCGGCGCGACGTCGCGTGACGCCTACGACAAAGCCCTGCAGGCCATGTTGGGTGCCCAAGGTCAGGTCGACTCCGCTCGGGCACAGGTCGGCATCGCGCAGGAAAACCTGGGCTATACGGTCTTGTCTGCCGATGCCC